>JBDSJW010000312.1:0-7776 GCA_039917235.1 Kapaibacterium sp. (SeqCode)
CACGTATGGAAGATCCGTGGTGATAAGGGTTGCAGCGCTGCTGATGATCGCATTGGCCTTTTCTCCGGCCGGCGCAATGGCGCAGCATTCAATGATGATGACGGGAACCGATACCACGGCCCACGGAACGCAGCCGGAGGGAACGGTGAAGATGATAGCGCTGCTGAAGAAGGCCGCGGAATCGTTTATGAACAATCAGAACCCGTATTCCAGCCTGACGCGGATCAAGCTGTTCGAGGAGTACGCAAAGCAGGAGCCGTTCAACAACTTTCAGCTTACGCAGGAGATGCTGAACGCAGGAGAGACACGCGAGGCAATTGCAAAGCTGGAGGGGATGCGCTCGGCACACAAGGGGCTGGATGGAACCACCGATAATATCGACAGGATACTGGGGATCGCCTATCTAAGAATTGGAGAGGAGGAGAACTGCGTGGTTAATCACACGGCGCAGTCGTGTATCCTGCCGATCCGCCCGGAGGGATTTCACAAGCTCCCGTACGGCTCCCGATCGGCAATCGGCGTCTATACCGAACTGCTGGCCCGCCATCCCGATGATCTCCAGTCGCGGTGGCTCCTCAACGTCGCCTATATGACGCTCGGGCTCTATCCCGACAGCGTGCCGCACGATTGGCTGATCCCCCCGTCGGTCTTCAAATCCGATTATGACCTTCCACGCTTCAACGATATCGCCCCCGATCTTGGCCTGGACACGCCGGGGCTCTCCGGCGGATGCGCCGTGGAGGATTTCGATCGCGATGGAAATCTGGATATCATGGTCTCCACTCTCGGCGTCAACGATCAGCTCCATTATATCCATAATAATGGCGACGGAATATTTACCGACCGGACGGTGGCGGCGGGGCTGACCGGCATCACCGGCGGACTGAATATGGTCCACGCGGATTATAATAACGATGGCTATCCCGATATTTTTGTCACCCGCGGCGGCTGGTTCGGCACCTACGGGCATCACCCTAATTCTCTTCTGAGAAATAATGGCGACGGAACATTTACCGATGTGACGATCGATGCCGGACTTCTCTCCTTTCATCCAACGCAGACCGCCGCATTCGCGGATTTCAACAACGATGGGCGGCTCGATCTTTTTATCGGGAATGAATCCACTCCGCCGCTCGACACCGATGCGTGCGAGCTGTATATGAATAACGGCAACGGAACATTTACCAATGTGGCAAGGGAAGTCGGGCTGGATCTGAAGGGGTTTGTCAAGGGATCGGTCTGGGGAGATTATAATAACGATGGCCTCCCCGATCTCTACCTCTCGATTATGGCGGCGCCGAACCGTCTGTATAAAAACAACGGCAAAGGAAAGAACGGTAAATGGAGCTTTACCGATGTCGCGGAAAAAGCGGGCGTTCGCGATCCGCAATTCAGTTTCCCGACATTTTTCTTCGATTATAATAATGATGGATGGGAGGATATCTTCGTCTGCGGATATGGTCTTAACGGCCTGAGTTATATCAACAGCTCCACAAATGTCGCATCGCTCGCCGTGGCCGATTATCTCGGAATGCCGTCGCAGGGAATCCCGCCGAAGCTTTACAAAAACAACGGCGACGGAACATTTACCGATGTAACGCATCAGATGCACGTCGATAAAATCCTCCTCGGCATGGGAATTAATTACGGCGATCTTGACAACGACGGCTGGCCCGATTTCTACGTCGGCACGGGGGCCGCCGATTATAATGTGCTGGTGCCGAACAGGATGTTCCGTAATAATGGCGGCGAATATTTTCAGGATGTGACCACGTCCGGCGGGTTCGGGCATCTACAGAAAGGACACGCCATCGCGTTTGCCGATATCGATAACGACGGCGATCAGGATATCTACGAGGTGATGGGGGGGGCGTGGAACGGCGATGTGGCGCACAAGGTCCTGTTTCAGAATCCCGGGAACGGCAACCACTGGATTACGATCCTGCTGGAAGGAGTGCAGTCCAACCGCGACGCGATAGGCGCGCGGATAACGGTGCGCGTGATCAACGACAAGGGAATGCGCGATATCCATGCAACGGTTTCCACCGGCGGGAGCTTCGGATCGCAATCGCTGCAACAGGAAATTGGACTTGGCGACGCGCATAAAATCGAATCAATCACGGTGACGTGGCCGCGAACCGGAAAGAAGCAGGTGTTTACCGGCGTGGCGATGGATCAGTCGGTGAACATCCGCGAGGGAGATGCCGAGGCAAAACCGTTTCCAAGAACCATCATAAAAATGGGAGGCGGAATGCCATCGGACGGTGGCACGATGGAGCATCACCATCATATGGAATAATGGCGATGTTCCGTATTATTTCAGCTTAGGAGCCATAGAAATGCCCCAAGCGGCCCAAAACAGCAATTCTGTCGAATTCGTCGCTAATCAATTACCTCGACAAGTCTCTCTTTAACATACTCAGCGATTCTAGCAATAGGATCATTTATCATTTTTCTAAGAATATCCGTAGGCGTTTTTCTATTCCAAGCTATCGCACTTCGAACGCCTTCGTGTTCGTCCTTAGCTAGCAATTCACGTACGGCTCGATCGACACTGCGCTTTTCGGCAACAATACATCGCACACGCCAACTATCATCAGTTGCCAGCGTCATCAATACTGAAGTGGGAAGAGTCTTACTAAGGGCCACAGCGAAACGCATATCAGGATCATCGCGGTACTTCAGAAGCAATTCGTGCCACAAGCCCTCGGGAGCCTCCTCCCACCTCGAACGCTCATCGAGTTCAGAATCATCACTCCCTACTAATCATATAAGCTCCTCGATCGTCTCAATCATACCATTCTCCTTTGTACCGCCATGCGCGTCTGCGAGATTCTTCACTGGCGTTCAGAATGACATTTTTTATTCTTTTCGTTAACACATTTAACAAAAATTCTGTTTTGCTATCCTGAGCAATACGCGAAGAGTCGATTCAGAATGACAAGGTTATTTTTTGTTATCAGGCATTATTGGAAATAACGCTGTGAATCATCATGCGCCTTTCACCAATTCCTCCGCCCTTCTGAGCATATCCAGCGCTTTTATCTCCGTGGTCTGCTCCCCAACCCAGTCGTAGCCTGCCTTCAGGAGACGATCGTATTCCACATCGCTTATTGCGTCGATTTTGCGGAGGAGTTCATCGGCGGAGGAGTAGATGACGCAATTTGTGGCGTCGAGGCCGAGCGGGGCGTTATTGGGGAATTTTGCGGCGAGATCGCGGAAGCAGATCACGGCGCCGTTGGCGGGGATTTCATAATGGCGCAGGCAGTCCCAGCCGTTACGCCGCATGGTAATGCCGAACCGCGACGCCTGAATATTCGCGTAATACTCGCTCTCGCGATTAAACACATGCCCGGTCGATGGCGTGTCCCGCAACGCCGGATGTTCCGCCAATTCGTGATCGACGATGTGCGATGGGAAAAGACGAGTCTTGTCGGCACGCGTAATTCCGGGGGTGATCTTCTCCTTCGGAATTGCAAAGGTGATCGGGAGAACGTTGCGATGAAACGTTCCGCGGTTGTAGAGAAATTTCGGGACCAGCTTGTAATTATAATAATACGATGCCTTCGGCTGAAGCTCACGCTTGAAATAGGGATAGCTCCGGGCGGAAAGAAGAATCGAGTTCAGATCCTCCCCATCGAGCAGAATCGTTTTTTTCGGATCGAGATACGGCTGAAACCTGCGGAAGAAATCAGGAGTGCGATGGATCGACCCGAAGATAATTTTATCGAAATATCCGGCCTTCACCCGCGCATCGATATCGGTACGGTCCACTGGAATATCCTCAAGCGTGCGCCAGATCGTAAAAAGCCGGCCGTACATCTCCTCCGGCGCGCGCGCGGAAAAATTCCGGTACATCACATCCTTCTTCGGATAATCGACACACCCCGCGCCGAACACCGAGCGGAGGCCGTGCAGATAGGCATCCTCCAGGTTGTCCTGACCGGATGATGTGATGTAGAGAATATTCATCGGACGTTTGTTCTTATATACATGCGGCAGACGATATAGACGCGACGGATGACACTGTAAGGGGACGTTTCAAACGTCCCCCGACTGGTCAGCAGATATCCCCTACCCCACATCGGCGTACTGCATTGACCGGCGTAGCGCCGATGCAACGGCCGCTTTTATTTTTTCGTGTTCGGGGTTTACTAGATCGGGATCGGATTCCGCCACAGCGAAGGCCGCCTCGCGCGCCTCCGCGATAATCGGGCCGTCGGTGACAAGGTTGGCGTGCTTGAACTCCGGGAGTCCGCTCTGGCGGGTGCCGACCATATCGCCGGGACCACGCAGCTCCAGATCGATCTCGCTGATTTTAAATCCGTCGGTTGTGTCCACCATCGCCTGAAGCCTTCGGATTACCGCCTTCCGCTCTTGGCGCGCCTCGTTCTGCGACATGCCGGCGCGCAACTGATAACGGAAATGATCCTTTGCAATCAGAATACAGTACGATTGATCGGCCCCGCGCCCCACGCGGCCGCGAAGCTGATGAAGCTGCGAAAGTCCGAACCGCTCCGAGTTCTCGATCACCATCACGCTGGCGTTCGGCACATCGATCCCCACCTCGATCACCGTTGTGGCAATCATCACATCGATTTTCCGTTCGAGAAAATCGCGCATCGCGTCGTCCTTTTCGTACCAGAGCATCTGCCCATGCAGCAGGCCGAGCTTCATATCGGAAAAGACCGCCTCGGCAAGAAATTCATAATGTTCAACGGCGGATTTTAATTCCAGTTTTTCAGATTTTTCGACGAGCGGATAGACCACATACGCCTGGCGGCCATTTCGTACTTCGCTTCGGACAAATTCCCAGACGGTTTCCATCTGATTTTCAAATCGGATGGCGGTGCGGATCGGTTTCCGGTTGGCCGGCAGTTCATCGATAATCGAAACATCGAGATCGCCGTAGAGCGTCATCGTCAGCGTCCGCGGAATCGGCGTCGCGGTCATAATCAGCGCGTCGGGCCGGCGCCCCTTGTTCCGAAGCGATGCCCGCTGATCCACGCCGAAGCGATGCTGTTCATCGATCACCACCAGTCCCAGATTCTGATATTCCACATCATCCTGAAAAAGCGCATGCGTGCCGACCACGATATGCGCGATGCCGTTCCGCATATCGTAAAGAATTTCCTCGCGCATTTTTTTCTTCAATCCACCCACAAGCTGAACCACTTTTACCGGAAGCTCCTCCAGCAATCGCCGCAACGTCTGAAGATGCTGCTCGGCCAGAATTTCCGTTGGAGCCATAAAGGCGCACTGATAGCCGTTCTCCACCGCCACCAGCATCACCAGCAGCGCAACGATTGTCTTGCCGGAGCCGACATCCCCCTGCAACAGCCGGTTCATGGAATTGGGGAGCGCCATATCGGCAAGGATTTCCCGGAGCGCGCGTTTCTGGGCACCGGTCAGCGTAAAGCCGAGCTTCTCCAGCAGACGCCGGGAGAGATCGCTCTTTGTGTCAAACGCAATTCCCGGCTCGTTCGTTCTGACAATCTCCTTGCGGAGCGCCAGCCCAAGCTCGAAAAAGAAAAGCTCCTCGAACTTCATCCGGTGGAGCGCGCGCGCAAGCGATTCCTCGCTGTCGGGAAAGTGCATCTGGCGAACTGCTGCGGCAAGCGACATCAGATTATGCGCGACGATAATCTCATCGCTCAGCGATTCGGTAAGCTCCTCCGGGCCGAACTGCTCGAAAAGATTTTCCATCAGCGTCCGCATGGTCCGCGAGGTAAGGCCGGCCGATTTCATCTTCGCCCCCTCGCGATACTGCGGGATGATCCGTCCGCCATGAATCATCCGCTCCTCCTCCTGTTCCAGCCGCTCCATCTCCGGGTGCGTCCACTGAAGCGATCCGCCGAAGATCTCCGGCGCGCCGCTGATGGCGAGAAGATCGCCCGGCTGAAACGCCTTGATAAACCACTGCGCCCCCTGAAAGAACACAAGGTTTGCCTCGCCGGTCGCATCCGCAACGCGCATCGAAAGCCGCTTCCGCCCCTTGCCGGTCTCGAAAAGCTGCATCCGTTTCACCTCCACGATCGCCGTCACCTGATCGGGAAGCCCCTCCTCGCCGCCAAGTTGAATTCTGATCTGGCGCAACGGCAGCACCGTCCGCCGATCCAGGTAGGCACGTGGAGTAAAGAGAAGAAGATCGTGGATGTTGCGGATGCCATGCTCCATCAGCGCGGCAGCGCGTGCCGGGCCGATCCCTTTTATATATTGGAGCGGGGAGATTGATTCGTTTTCGCGCCGCTCCGGCCGCGGTTCGGTATCCTTTGCTGGAGATTTCTTTGCCATCGTCTCAATCTAACACCCTGCGGGAATCCGTGCTTTGAGAAATTCACAATCGGGGCGCGAACTACGCCATCCGCGGTGCTGCCCGAGAGCCCGTGGAGAGATGCCGGGACATGTCTCACGTTCGGCGGAAGAGCCTCGGACATTCCAGGCCGTATCGGCACGCACGGCTGTAGAATATGATTTCCCCTCTCCCCTATCTCATTTCCCAAGCCCCATCAGAATTCATCCACATCCGCCGCGCGCAACACAGAACGGCACGCCCCCACGGAGCTGAAGAAGATGCAATCGTTCCAAAGAATCGAACAAGCAATTGGAATGCGGCAGCGTTCACGAGAATTGTGCCTCGCAATATGGAGCGACACAGAATCCAGAGCATAAAAAAAGAAGCTGCGCGACTCACCCCTGACCGCACAGCTTCTAAAGTTGAAGTCCGAAGGTTGGTGCCTCGGTATCTTCAAAGGTGAATACTCCCCCACTCACATCTTTGTTCCCAAACGATAAAAAAAATTCTTCGATGATGATCCCCAAAAGCCTGGAGGGGCACAACCGACTGGATTGAGATCGGACGATTTATGTATGTTGAGACCTCGCGGCGTTCAGCCGTACCGTCGTTTTTTCATATGAGACGATTTCCTTTCATGATGCGATTTCTTCTTCCGGCGTTTCTGGCAACCGCCGCGTGCCTGGTTGCCTGCGGCGGTAATCCCACGCCCAATCATACAGATCTCCGCACCGCTCAGCCCGGACAGAAAAAATCATCCGATTCCGGCGCGGCTCCGGCCGACGCGCCACCGACCTCGCCACCGCAGGGTGCTGCCGCAATGCCCATCAGCGCAAATCCATTTCAGTTCGGCGTGAAATCGGGGATGTTCGTCTTCGAGGAACATTCGCAGAGTGATGATGGGCTTGGGCCGGATATCGTGATCCTGTTCGATGACTACGGCGCGAAGATGAAGTTCAGCGCCGGCCCCGGCAACACCAACGCGACGGACGATCTTGTATTCTACTTTGATAACGGCTATCAAACCGCCTACTCCACAACGGACCATCGAGCGTACAAGGGAACATCCACCGATCACAACATCATGAGCGCCGGCTATCTTCCGCCACAGCCGGTGCTGGAGAATCTGCGGAAGCAAAACAGACTGCACGATCTCGGCACCAGAACCATTCTGGGGCGCGAAGCTCACGGCTTCTCGATCGAGGGCGATAATGGCCCCACGACATATTGGGAATGGAAACGCATTCCGCTGCTGATCGAAACCGGAAAGCCCGTCACCGAAACGATGACTGTGAAGAAACTCGATACCGATATCCCGATCACGCCGGAAATGGTGGAGCTTCCAAAGGATGCCAATATCACCGACATCGACGCACTGCGCCGCGCGCAACAGGATTCGATGGCGGGCAATCGAGGAAACGACGGGAAGCAGAAATGATCATCGGCGGTTGCATCGTTGAATATTGAATGGCGATTTCTTA
>JBDSJW010000313.1:0-3088 GCA_039917235.1 Kapaibacterium sp. (SeqCode)
GCGCCCAAGCACAGCGCCCGCAGCAGTCGATGGTAGGTGACAAGGTTTAGGCAACGGGTGTCAGACAGAACATCCTCCTCTCAACCGCCCATATCTCGTGAGCGATTGAGAGAGAGATTATCCCGACTACCGGCTTCTCCGCACCGCACCGACAATCCTCCTCAGACATGCTGATCGAAGAGAACCGGATTGCCGTCGGGATCCAATGCGATAAAACTGGCCGGGCCTGTCGTGGTCTCATCCGCCTCGCTCATGAACTCCACCCCCTGCGCCTTGAGCTGGCGTTGAAGCTCCCGCACATCGGTAAACGTATCCAGTTTCTGGGCGTTGCTGTCCCAGCCGGGATTGAAGGTCATGATGTTCTTCTCGAACATCCCCTGAAACAGGCCGATGACGTGATCCCCATTCTTCAAAATCTGCCAGTTCTGGGCTGGATTGCCGGCAAAGGCGGTGAAACCGAACTTCTCGTAAAACTGCTGCGAGGCTTCGAGATCCTTGACTGTCAGGCTGATTGAAAATGCACCGAGTTCCATGTGATTCTCCTTTGTTGTGCGAATAATCAGGGCGATTCCCCTCCTCCGTCACCGCGATGATTCAGAAAGCGAATAGGCTCTGATTCGCGTTGATCTCCAGTGAGGCATTCCCGCTACACCTCATACACCTTCAGCACCTCATCCCCATAATGATTGATCACTTTCACCGCGATTTTTCCGGATTGCGGGCGTGGGAATGGGCGACTCTTCGTTGCGTAGAGCGTGCTCCAGGCAGCCTCATCGATCTCCGCTTTCATCGCGCGCTTTAGGCGGTCGTAGGGCTCGCCGGCACCGGTGAAATAGGCGTGCCGGACGAAGAAGCTCTCGGTGTTGTATTCCGTGTCGATAAACCAGCAGGCGATATCATCGGTGGAATCCGAGCGAATCTGGCCGGTGGTCGGATCGTAGACATCCACGCCGTGGACTTCCACGGTGATCTCCCCGCTCGATAATTTATCCACCGTGATATCCGGCTCGCCGAAGACCATAAAGAGATTGCCGACGCCGGTATTTTTCAGCAGTTCCTCCCCCATCATCAGATCCGGGTTGATCTTGGTGGGAAGCACCTGGAGCTTGCCATACTGCTTGGCATCCTCACTGACGTGCGCATCGAACGCAAACCCGCAGACAATCAGCAACTCGACACCAAAGCCGAGCATCGCCTCCTTTGCCGCCTCCTTCACCAGTTCCGGGCCGACCGTCCCATGTTCAGGACCAATCGCCACCGCAACGCGGCAACTTTTTCCGTTGGCATCGGTGTATTCTCCCATCGCCTGAATCGAGCTTCCAGCAAATGGTTCCAACCGGTCGAACTTCAACCGCTCCCCCTTTGTCCGGTTCTGCACGCCCGCCTTCCGGAGATTTTCCAGGATCATCATCTCGAATCCACCGCCGTTGCTCGTCTCCTGCTCGGCCGCGCGCTCCGATGCGGGACGATCCTCATCGCTGGAGAGAACGCGGTGCGGAGAAAGGCTCTCCACGGTGAATGGCCCGGCAACGCGAATCCGCTTTGTATCCTCATACGGCTGATCGTAGAGTACCTCCGTATCAGCATAGCGAGCGATTGCCGCATCGATCTCCTTCTGGCGCTCACGGCGGAGCTTCCACCATTCCTCGATCAGCGCCGGCGCATCCTTTCCGCATTTCTCCGGTGATTCGCGCGGGATTTCCCAATCTTGCCATTCGGTCTTGCAGGCCTTGTTGATCTTCGCACGCAACGGCTCCAGCTTCTCCAGCCATCGCTCGTTGATCTGATCGATCTCCGGGTTATTGGCGATTGATTTCAGCGTGATATGCGGCACGCGTTTGTAGACAAAGCCCTTTCGGATATCCCCTTCAGTTTTATATTCCGGCGGGATTTTTCCGCTGAGTTCCGCTTCCTTCTTCACACCATCCTGTGAATCCGCGAGGAAATAGTAAGAATATTTCGCCGCCATGACTCGCGTCCTTGCCAATGCAAGTGCTACACGGCTTGTGTCGCAGGTAATCCAGCGGCGGCCCCACTGTTCAGCGGCATAGGCAGTAGTGCCACTGCCACATGTTGGATCAAGAACTAGATCGCCAGGATCGGTACTCATGAGAAGGCAACGTTCGATCATACGCAACGAGGTCTGGACTACGTAGACCTTATCCTCAGCACGACTTGAGAACCTCACATCAGGCCAAAAATTTGAAATTGGCCTGACGGGAAAATCATCTAAGAAGCGGACATAGCTTAACATCCGTCCACGTTGCTCTATGCGCATTGCACGGATCAGTTTGGCCATCCCCTCTCGTCCTGTTTTCCAGTAACCAGTGATAGGCTTATACGTATTCCCCGCAAACTCAACAGGAAAATCACCCGGCGGACGCTGTGATACGATGTTATCTTGTCTATAACGTCTAGCATTAGCAGGTAATGCCTCAAGCCGTCCAATCTCGTCTACCGACATTCTACGTCTTGATCTATCTTCAAGTTCGATCCTAGAATATTCAGAAGCGCTTGAATCATCATCACTTTTTTCTTGCCATACTGATCGATACTTAACATCGTCTTTATTTTTCCCATACCAGAGTATGTAATCACAGACGGATGGCAACAAACGGTCCTCTTGGGCACTTGTCTTCACGACCGTAATAATGGAAACAGCGTTTTCTGCTCCGAACACCTCGTCCATTAAATTTCGCACGAGATGCACATTCTCATCCCCGATCTGCACAAACACCGACCCGCTTTCAGTCAGCAATTCACGGGCAACAGTAAGCCGGTCGCGCAGATACGCCAGATAGGAATGGATACCAAGCTGCCACGTATCTCGGAACGCACGGATCTGCTCTGGCTGCCGGGTGAGATCATCGACCTTTCCATCCTTCACATCACGTTTCCGCGTCGAGACTTGCCAGTTGGAACCGAACTTGATCCCATACGGCGGATCGAGATAGATCATCTGCACCTTCCCCTTCAGCCGCTCCTTCTCCGCCAGCGAGTTCATCACCAGAAGGGAATCTCCCAGGATCATCCGGTTGGTCCAGTTCTGCTCATGATGATAGAAATCGATCTGGTCCTCGAATTTGAT
>JBDSJW010000314.1:0-6420 GCA_039917235.1 Kapaibacterium sp. (SeqCode)
TATTAACTGACCTTACGCAGGGGCAACGCATATTGCCGACATGGACTGCACACTTGATACGTATATCGATTATCTGTTAGCGACAACAACGTCGGCAACCGCGACAGGAATGAGCACGCTGATGGCCGGAGAAATCAGCCATGACAAAGTGACGCGATTTCTGTCGGACAGCTATCTCGACAGCAGCATGATCTGGAGCAGAGCAAAACCACTGGTCCGGCGATATGAGGATGAGAAGGAGAGTGTTCTCATCGCCGATGACACGATCATCGAAAAAGCGCACACCGATGAAAATGCGATGATCTGCTGGCACTGGGATCATTCGCTGGGACGCATGGTCAAGGGCGTCAACCTTCTGAGCCTCCTGTTCCATGGCGGGGAGGTGAGCATCCCGGTCAATGTTCATCTGATTGAAAAGACCGAGGGCTATGTCGATGCCACGACCGGTGCAACAAAGTACCGCAGTCCGCTCACCAAGAATGAGATTACCCGCGCGATGCTCCGGCTGGCGAAATCGCAGCAGATCGAGTATCGGTATTTCCTGGGCGACAGCTGGTTTTCCTCAGCTGAGACGATGAATTTCGTGCAGGATGATCTGAGCAAGCACTACATCATGGCTGTCGAATCGAGCCGGACGGTCGCGCTTTGCCAGAAGGACAAACTCAATGGCGTGTTTCATCGCCTCGACAGTCTGAGCTATCCGGAGGACGGAAGCCCGCAGCGTGTCTACCTGCGATCAGTGACCCACGAGGTCCTGCTGGTACGACAAGTCTTTACGAACAAAGACGGATCGCAGGGCATTCTGTCCTTGGTCAGCAATGACATCGAGTTGGATGGGCCATCGATGACGGCGATCTACAAGAAACGGTGGAACGTCGAAGAGTATCATAAATCGCTGAAGCAGCACACAGCCGTTGCAAAATCGCCGACGAAGACGATCCAGACGCAAGCCAATCACATGTATGCATCATTGGCGGCATACATCAAATTAGAGACGATCAAATTGAAGCACGGGATCGGCCATTTTGCCATCAGGACCATTCTGGTTGCCGCGGCCACAAAAGCCGCATTTATCGCCCTTGGTCAAATTCTTGCGTAAGGTCAGTTATCAGTTCTTTCATTAATTTCTCCGTCAATACCGAAAGGCTTTCCGATATTCTCCACTTCCGGGAGGAGTGCGAGCCAGCCATTGAAAACCGGCCGGTTCGCACGGCACCGAATCGGCCATCATCCCCCATACTCCCCATCGCTCACCTTCTCCATCCAGTCCACGACCTTGCCATTAAGCTGCTCCTGAATGGCGATGTGCGCCATCGCCGTGGTTGCCGTGGCGCCGTGCCAGTGCTTCTCTCCCGGCTCGAACCAGACCACATCCCCCGGCCGGATTTCCTCCCGTGGTCCCCCCTCGCGCTGAGCCCAGCCACACCCGTACATGACAATCAGAGTCTGCCCGAGCGGATGCGTGTGCCACGCGGTGCGGGCGCCCGGCTCGAAGGTAACGTACGCGCCAGCAGCGCGCGCCGGATCGTGCGGCTGGAGAAGAGGATCGATGCGCACGGCGCCGGTGAAATACTCGTCAGGCCCCTTACCCGATGGCCGCGATCCATTTCTTGTGATTTCCATTTCAGTATCCTTTGTTGAATTCCGTCATCGCCGTAGCTTGAGCGGTGCCGTCCCTGCTTCCGATATCATCGGACCCGTACCCAATGTTAGGTCAGGCATTGATATCAAAAACCATGCGATTACGCTCGATTGCCGCCGCCCATGGCTAAGAGTAATCAGGCAATATTACGGAAGAGAGATGATGCATCGATCCTGTCGCGCCGATAACCTCACGATCCGCGACCGGATGGAAAGTATTTTCCAGCCGACCTGGTTATCCCCCGCGCCCGCGCTTTCCGCTGATTCCCGACCAATTTCATTCCGCGCCCATGCGTCATCAGACGATGCCGTATAATCCCTCACAGATTGCGTTTGCACAAACCGGATCGGGACCGCCCGTGGTGGTGATCCACGGCAATCCCGCCACGCGCACGCTCTGGCGTCCGCTTGCCGAACGGCTTGCGGCGTCGCGGACGATCTACGCCATCGATCTTCCCGGATTTGGCGACAGCCCCGCCCCCGCAACAACGAGCGATTATAATCTTCGGGCGCTGGCGCGGCTGGTGCTGGAGTTTGGAACGATTCATGGGCTGGAGCGGTTCGATCTGATCGGGCACTCCTTCGGCGGGGCAATCGCCATCACGATGACCGATCTCTCCCCCGATTCGGTCAACTCGCTGGTGGCAATCACGCCGATGACCGAGAGAATGCCGGCGCTTGCGCGGCTGGCGGGAATCACGCCGCTGCAATGGATGGCCGGCGCGCTCTGGAACGCCGCGCCATCGCGGTTGCGGAGGGAGTTCGCGGGACGCTGGACGCATGTGAGCTACGGAAAAGGATATTCGCCGGAACGGGCGGCCGAGGTTGCGATGGAGGCCGACAGAAAAGGATTGGTGCGGTCGCTCTGCGGGCTGGTGCGGGAGGCGGATTATATCTCCTACGGCGAAACGCTCGGCCGGCTTGGCGCGCATCATCGCCAGCCGGTGCTGCTGGTGGGGGCGGGGGAGGACAAGATCATCCCGGCATCGCATTTCGAGCACCTGTGTGATCGATTTCCGCGCGCCGAACGCCATATCTTTCCCGAAAGCGGACATGTCCCGATGTGGCAGCATCCCGATGAACTTGCCCCGCTGATTAATCGCTTCTGGTCGGGGGACGTTTAAAACGTCCCCTTACAACGTCCCCGACAACGTTTACAACATCCCCCGACATTCAGCCATCGAACATGAATTATCATGGTTCTCTACACGCTCATCATCCTCATCGTCACCATCATCTGGCTGGCGCTTCTTCTCTACGCTCGCCGTCGCCAGCGGCACGTCCGCGATCTCCCGCCGATGAACGGGGCGTGGCCCTCCATCTCCGTGATCGTCCCGGCGATGAACGAGGAGGAGACGATCGAGCCGGCGATGCGATCGCTGCTGATGCTTGATTATCCCGATATCGAGATCATCGCCGTCAATGACCGATCCACCGACCGGACCGGGGAGATTCTGGACCGGCTGGCGACGGAGCATCCAGGAAACCTGCGTGTGATCCATGTCACCGATCTTCCCGCCGGATGGCTCGGCAAATGCAACGCCCTCTCGGTGGCGGCACGCCATGCCCGCGGCGAGTGGATACTCTTCACCGACGCCGATGTCATCTTCGAGCCCGATGCCCTCCGCGTCGCCGCGGCATTTGCCACGTCCGGTCGCGCCGATCATATCGTCCTGTTTCCGCGGATGCTCTGGGGCGATCCGGTGGAGGCGGCGCTGCTGGCCTTCTTCGCGATGGCGCTGACAATCGGCTTCAGGATGTGGCGGGTGGAATCGCGATCGCTCAGGGCATTTGTCGGCATCGGGGCGTTCAATATGATCCGGCGGGAGCTCTACGAGGGGTTCGGCGGGCACGCGCCACTCCGGCTGGAGGTGGCGGACGATATGAAGCTGGGCTATCTGGCGAAAAAGCATGGTGGAAGATCGATGGCGGTTCTCTCCGGCGGAAAAGTTCGCGTCCGCTGGCGCATGGGGACGATCGACACGATCCGTGGGCTGGAGCGGAGCGGCTTCGCGGGAATCGATTTCAACTGGCCGAAGACGATCTCCGCGATCCTTCTCTGCGCGGTGCTGATGCTTGGGCAATATGTGCTGCTGATTATTCCAGCGGCGCCGGTCGTCCATCTGCTGGCGCTTGCATCGATTCTGCTGATCATCGTGATCTACGCCACCGAATCGCGCTCCGGCGGATTTCCCTGGTGGGCCGGCATCCTCCATCCGGTGGCCTGCGTCCTCTTTATCTACGCATTTGCCCGCTCGGCGATCGTCACATCGATCCGGGGAGGGTTGAGCTGGCGCGGCACATTTTATTCGATAGCCGAGCTGCGGCGTGGCACGGTGCGGTAGCGTGTTTGAATTACCAGCAGGCTATTGAGGACGTTTGAATTAGCGGCGGACGTCGGGGGACGTTTGAAACGTCCCCCGACAATGACAATGACAACGCGTCGAAGAATGTAACCGTATGCAACCCCCATAGCTCCCTCTGCAACCAATAGCCCTGTTCGTTGTAATGTCGTTCGCACGAAACCAGGAACACCAATGCATTTTCAGATACCAATATCGATCCGCGCGGCGCGATCGCTCGGGCTGTTTGCGCTTGTCGCTATCGGCCTGATCACCACCGCGCGCACTCTTCCGGCTCAGGAGAACGGCGCGGCGCTGAACGGCTACGTGGTGGATGCCGACACCAAGGAAACGCTGATCGGCGCCACCGTGACCATCAAGGGGACAAAGCTGGGCGGCTTTACCAACAAGAGCGGCTACTTCTCCATCAGAAATATCCCGCCGGGAAAACAGACGGTGACGGTCTCCTCGGTCAGCTACGAGCGGCAGGAGATCCCGATCACCTTCGCCGCCGATGAATCGAAGAAGATGACCTTCTCCCTCAAGCCCGGCGCGGTCTCCGGCGAGGGCGTTACCGTCACCACCGATCGGAACGTGGAGAAACGGCAGATCGATATCAGCAGGGTGAACATCCCGATCGCGCAGCTTAACCAGCTCAGGGTCGGCGGCGAGGCCGATGTCTTCCGCTCGCTTCAGTATCTGCCGGGGGTGCTCACATCATCGCAGATATCGAGCGGCCTGTATATCCGCGGCGGCTCGCCCGATCAGAACCTTGTGCTGCTGGACGGCTCCACCGTTTATAATCCGACCCATCTGCTCGGCTTCTTCTCGGCCTTCAACCCCGATGCCGTGAAGGATCTCGATCTGATCAAGGGGGGATTTCCGGCGGAGTTCGGCGGGAGGCTTTCGGCGGTGCTGAACCTGACGCAGAAGGATGGCAACCGTGAGAAGTTCGAGGGGGTGGCATCGCTTGGCGCAATCTCCTCGCGACTCTCCTTGCAGGGGCCGATCGGCAACGGCTCGTGGTTTCTGGGGGGACGGCGGACCTATCTGGATCTGCTGATCGGGCTGCTCCCGGAGGATAAGGAGAACCCGCTGCCGAACTTCAATTTCTACGACCTGAACGGAAAGATCACCCAGGATCTCTCCGAAAACGACCGCATCTCCCTGACCGGATTTATGAGCGCCGACAACCTCTCGCTCGATGGCGCGGGGCTCAGCTTCGGCATCGGCATCGGCAATCGCGCCGGCGCGTTCCGCTGGAATCATATCTTCGGCAATAACCTCTTCTCCACGCTCAACATCTCCGGCAGCCGCTATGTGAACGGCTTCGACGGCGATCAGTCGGGCTTCGGGTTCAGCATTCAGAACACGATCGAGGATTATACGGCGCGCGGAAATGTGGAGTGGTTTGCGTCCGACGCGGTGACGGTGAAGGCGGGATTTGAGACATCGCGATATATCTTCAACTATCTGAAGAACTTCACCGGAAAGAAGGATTCCACGGCGCAATCGGGGACCGTCACCAGCGGATCGGCAAACCTGACGGTGCGCGACTGGGCGCACGCGGCGTTCGCGCAGACCAATTATCAGGTTACTGATTTCCTCTCGCTCCAGCTTGGAATCCGCGGCGGCTACTCCAACCTGAGCAACACCTACACGGTCGATCCCCGTGCGGCGATCAGGTATCAGTGGCAGGAGGATATCGCCTTCAAGGCGGCGTGGGGAATCTATCATCAGTATCTCCATCTGGCATCGGCCCCCGATTTCTCCTTCTTCGATACATGGCTGCCGACCGATTCCACGGTATCGATCGGGAGATCGGACCACTACATTTTCAGCGTGGAGACATCGCCGTTCGATGGCTACGATCTGAACGTGGACACCTACTACAAGAAGCTCTACAACATCAACGAGGCCAACCAGCTCGCCACCGATGTAAGGAATGTCTCCGATGTCTTCTTCAGCGGCAGCGGGACGGCGTACGGCGTGGAGGTGTTTCTCCAGAAGAAGAAGGGGGATTTCACCGGATGGATCGGCTATGCGCTCGGCTATATCACCGCGCAGTTCGACAGCATCAACGGCGGCAAGGAGTTCCGTCCGAAATATGATCGCCGTCACGATCTGAAGATCGTGGGGCAGTACAAGATCAACGACCGCTGGGATCTGGGCGCATCCTTCTCCTTCCAGTCCGGCCAGTCGTACACGGGGGCCACATCGCGGTTCAACTCCACGCTGCCGGGGGAGAACGCCGGATCCGATCTGGTGGTCCCGGCGCAGCGCTACGGGCTGCGGCTTCCGCCGTCGCATCAGTTGAACATCAACGCCAACTACAACTCCACGCTCTTCGGCCTGCCGATGCGGCTGCTGATCGATATCTACAACGTCTACTCCCGTCGCGATATCTGGTTCAGATATTACGACACAAAGAAAACCG
>JBDSJW010000315.1:0-10058 GCA_039917235.1 Kapaibacterium sp. (SeqCode)
AATTTCACGGTCGCCCCCAGCCATTCCGCGCGTTTGGGAAGATCCTTCGTCGGCAACGGGCCGGGGCGGAGAAACGAGGCGGGATCGAGGCCGGGCCACGCCAGCAGATATCCGGCATGCCGCCACCACGGAGCGGGGGGCGCCGCCGTTCGTCGCCACGTAAGCCATTTGCAGCCGATGAAGATCGCCACCGCGAGAAGCCACATAAAAGCCCATCGAGGCCATGCTGGGGGGATAAGGATTGCGGCGGCCAGGGGAAGCACGGCGAGCGGCGTCCATCCACGAAATGGGGAGATGGCGGATCGGGGTGATGTTGCGTTCATCGGAATGCTCGGGGATTCGGAATAAGATCCGTATGCCGCGTCCGCCGGTATGACGGATGCGGCAACGCAAGATAACGGATTTCATCCCCGCGACGTTGCAACGAACCTTTAGCTGCGCGACTCCATTTGCTTCGATTTCTCAATCAGCTTCGTCCTGATGCAGTCGGCCTGAATATTCCGGTTGGGAATTTCATCGCGACGATTGAGCATGGTGGCAAGGCTGTCCAGAATATTTATGCTCATTCGGGATCTGATATATCACTCACATAATTGATGCAGCAGCAACGCCAGACGGATGGTCCCGCGCCACTCCGATAATTCCTCCAGGCTCCACACCGCCGAAAGGACCGCGTGGCAGAACGCCCATCGCGCAAGCCGCTTCCGGTCGATATTCAATTCCCCTTCAAATATCGCGAGTCGCCGATTAAAAATATCGATCGTTTCGGAATCGGATATTCCGGACGGCAGATGATTGATCATAAATGATCCCACTTCGTAGCCGGGATCGCCGCATACTCCCTTCGGATCAATCGCCATCCAGCCATGTTCCGATGAGGAGAGAATATTGGCGTGATGCAGATCGCCATGAAGGAGGGCCGTCCGCTCCGCCGAATCGCACAGTTCGGAAACTATCCGCTCCGCGTTCGCGATAACCTCACGCGGAAACGTGCCGCCGTTATCCTCATTCCTCAGCCGTTGAAACGCGCCGAACCATCCGGCGAGCGATGGGAACTGATGACCGCTGGGAGGAGTGCGCCACAGCTTCCGCATCACCGTTGCGGCGGCGCGGGTTGCGGCGGAATTATCGGCGATAGTGTGGAGCGGCATCCCCGGCGTTGCCCGCTCCAGCAGCAGCGCTCCGGCGGCGAGGTCATGATCCAGAAGTCGCGCGCACGCCGTGCCGTTGAAGCTCACCAGCGCGCGCGCTTCATTCTCCAATTCAACACACGGCACGCCCAGCTTAAGCACCACCCGCATCCCCTCGGCGGTTGTGCCGGGGATCACAAGGTTGTAGGAGAGATCATCGAACGGCGCATCCAGCGTAAGTCCCCACCGGCAACGGCAGCGGTCGAGGAGTGAGGGAAGCGCGGCAAGCCAGCGGCGACCGGGATCGCCATGCGCCCGCGTTATCGTTTTCGCGAGCGCATCAGGAACGCTCACGCGGTGCGTTTCTTCGACCGGGTGTTGTATCCTCGCTCATCGTATGGGTTCAGCCTGTCCAGCCACAACTCCTCCAGCACGCGGAGATCATCCGTCGGGTCGTAGCCGGGCGTTTCGGTCGGCGTAAGCGTATCCAGCACCTCGAAGGCGAACGCATCGGGGCCATGCTGGTTCCAGTCGTTCTGCATCGCGGTGATCGAATGAGCGCCAAGCTGGAGCTGTGCGCGTTGCCGGTTGAGCATCGCCGGAAGGTTGATGCTGGTGCCGACGAACGATTTATCGTTAACGGAGTTATGCACGCGGAACACCCCGATCGGGTGCTGGCGGTTTTTGTACTCCTCCTTCAATGCCTTGCGGTCCATAAGTCTTCTCTGCCTCGCTGAAATACTAAAATGAAATTTGGTTATTCGGAATTCTGTCCGCGCACCGGAGGATAATGCCGGCTCCGTTGCGCGGAGATCGATCAAATCTACGAGTCATATCCCAAATCACGCGGGACCAACGGTGCGGCCATGATATAATCGCGTTGCAGATCGGTCCCCAGCACGTAGGGGCATTCGCCGACGGTATTAAAACCGCATTTTTCGTAAAAGCGAATTGCGCGGAGATTATGCTCCCACACATTCAGCCAGAGCCATTTTGCCCCCTCGGCCAGCGCTTTCCTGTTGACGGCGTTCAGCAATTTTCCCGCGAGCCCGAGGCCGTGCCATTTTTTCAGCACGTAAAATCGCTTCATCTCGATTGCCGGTCCGCCGGGGACACAGGCCGGAGTTTCGCTGTGGCGAAGCTGTGCGTAGGCTACGATATTTTCATCGTGCGTCGCCAGAAGAACCCGGGTATCGGGATCGGTAATTACCCCCGCCAGCACTTCCGGCGTAAATTCCTCGGAGCAGTACAGCTCCATATCGGAAGCGGAATTGGAGGGACCGAACGTGTCGTGGAAAATCTCCTGTGCCACCCGGCTCAATTCCGGTGCATCCTCCTCCCGTGCCGCCCGAATCTCCCACATGCGATTATCCCGATCTGTTGTGTTAATTGTATTTCTCCTCTTTTTTACGGACTTCAGGATGCAATTTGTGTTTTAAACATCACTGATATGTTTGGCACATATTTGAATAGATCGAGTCGGTTGCCATCCTGGAGTTTATGGTACGTTAAGGAATTATTTTCAGTAAACGAAGTACGAACCTGCGAGATCCTTCACTGCGTTCAGGATGACAAAACGATTTTTTTACTGTGCCTTCTAACGAAAAGAATAAAAAATAGTGAAGAGCCAACGGCCCGCAAAGCGCATCTTGTGGAATCAATCCGGCAGTGCCATGCGTCTCCACGAAATGCTCCATATGAGGGGTCTTGGATCACTCTCCTTACTTCACATATTTCGGCTGGTAAAGCTGGATTACCAGATCGCCGGGGGCTTTGAAGTGCGTTACGAAGCCGTAGCCGTGATCCTCCGGTTCCTGCATGAACTCCACGCCGCGCGAACGCATCTCCCGAACGGCTTCGGCGATATCATCGCAATAAAAAGATATATCGGCGGTGCCCGTTGGCGGATTTCCCCCTCCGGTGGGATGCACTCCAAGATCGGCCTCCGGCACGTCGAATATCAGCCAGCCATCCCCCACATCGGTGCATGGAAGTTGCAGCTTATCTCTGAGAAATGCGCGAAGCTCCGCGGCCTGCGACGAGTAGAACATTGCGTGTAGACCAAGATTCATCGGTGTATTCTCCGAAATAACGTGAATATGTCGCCGGCATTCTCAATTGAGAGTAGACTTCAGGATCAGCCGTCCGTCAGGGTCGCCAGACCTCGTACTGCTCTCCGCTTTTCCGCACCACGATCATCATCGCGCGCCAGTCCGCAACGATCACCGGATGCAACGCCGTGATCCGGTCGAACGCATAAAACATCCGCATATGATCCCCCTCCGGTCCCACTGATGCCGCCAGCGTCCGCACATGATCGTCCACGGTATCACCGTACAGCAGTACATCTCCCCCGATCGGCATGGCAAATCCATGCTTCACTTTTCCAGGGACTGACGCGGCGGAGAGATAGATCTGTTCCGGTGAATCGCTCTCAAGCGCGCGTTGGAGCGCCACGAGCGAAATCATTGCTCCGAACGCGGCGTTGGTGGGGGAGACTCTGACGAATATTTTCCGCCACCCCTGCTCCGCGCGATGCTCCGTCTCGAATGCCTTGAGTTCCCTCATCTGCCGCTGGATATCGGCCAGGCTTTCCGCCGGCAGAAATTCCAGTTGCCGCCAGTCATCCTCGTGCAGCACCGGTTCCCCCGGCGATGGCGCGGCCACAATCTCCTCAAGCTCCGGGACATCCCTTGCAATCGTCGGAAGGGAATAGAGGATTGTTCGCGGATCGGCCATTCCGGTCCGTGGTTGCGGGCTATCGCTCTCCTTCGGTTTTCCCGTGAGGCCCTTCAGAAACGTGCGAATCCTGCTCATCGATGTCTGTCAGACAATTGAATTACTTCGTATGCCATGCCGGTCACGCCGTCGCATGGTCGTATCGCCGGAATATAGGTGCGGGGGATGATGATCCGCAATTATGGAATGCGATACCCATGCGGAATCAGGATTTCATCAAACCCTGCGGATGGAGATCCTGGCGAAGACATGCCACGGAGATTGCGCCACGAAGAGCTGGAGATAAAGGTTCTCCACGTTCGCTCCAACCTGATGTTCCAGGACAATCGTTGACTCCTCCTTCACCAGCAGCCAGGTATCGATCAGGCTGGGGGACATGTTGGCCGTGGAGATGGTGCCGATGGCGATCGCCTGCTCGTTCAGGCATCCCGCATCCTCCAGATAGCGCAGGCGACAGTATCCGCCGAACGGACGGAGTCGCGTGAGCACCGTCTTCTGATCGGGATCTTTCGGATCGTAATACGTTACCAGCGAGCTTGCGGTGATCTGATAGAGCCCCGGCTTCAGAATCACCGCGCCGGTCCTCTTCACCAGACGGATATTCTCCCCTCCCTGAACCTCGATCCTGTTGAAAACCCTCACGTTCCAGTCGCCCAGCGGCGGCTGGTTGTGGGCCATCGGTTTGCTCCTGTCGGAATGCTCGGCGTATATGGCGATGTCCAGAGGCAGATCGTTCAGTTCCATGCGATGCTCCTGATGATAAATCGGTGGAGAGATTTGCTGGCCGGACTTCTGGCCGTTTCCGGGAAAACCCGCTCGATGGTTTCGATGATCAGCCTTTGATCGTAAACGGGCAGAGCGCAAGAAGCGTGGCGCTTCGCACGATCGGGTCGTACTCGGTTGAGGGGGAATCGACGGAGGGGATATCCAGCCCCCCTGTTCCATGCGCCGAAAAATATTGATACGCGCTGGCTATCGAGTCGCCAACCATGAAATGATATCGATAGCCCTTGATGATCTCCGGCGTATCCACGACATCCCCCGGACCCCAGACCGCTTCCCCCGGCGATTTCCCCTTTCCTCTGTTGATGGTCGTCACCAGATCCTGCGCCGCGCCGGGTGACGGGCCGGGGTTGACGACGCTGAAAAATGTGACAGGTGTTTTCGCCGACGGCGTATCGATATACTCCCGCATAAATTCCACAGTCGGGGAGATATCGCGGCGTCACCCCCATATACTTCCGGTAGATCGCCCGGTACGCGTCGCCGTCATCTCGTGTGATAAATGTTTTGATCGCCTGGCTGATCACCTGATTGATCTGCGAGCTGGTATCCGGCAATGATGGTTCTTCCATTGATCTCCCTGTTGAACTGTGGAATTATTTCCGATACACGGGCCGTTCAACGCCGCCGCCGAGAGTAGTGACTCATTTTGGTTGCGGACCATTTGATAATTCCGTGTTGTCATTCTGAGCAACGCGAAGAATCTCGAAAGAACGGACCTGCGAGATCCTTCCGCTTCGCGTCAGGATGACAAACAGAATCCTTTATCGCAAAATGAGTCACTACTCCGCCGATGGCAGTGCCGGACAGTCCCTGATGGGATATGCGAGGGGGATTCAGTGGGGGGAAAGTTTCCTGACAGTGGTGATATTGCGCGCGGTTGCCGGCGCGCCAATCGCCCTGTCCAGCGATGTGCCGGAGAAGAGGGGCGATCCGCTCAACCCGGCGCGACATAATCTATAGATCTCGCGACCGTGGAGATGAAATTCATCCACGGTGGTGGGGAGTGCCGAAAGTTTTTCCTGAAGATCGCCGGCCGGCAATTGATGGAGGAACATGATATGGAGCGATGTTCCCTCGGCGTCGAGATCGGCCGCCGGAAACGGCTGATGCTGTACGATCGCCGCAAGCTCCGCCGCCGAGCGGATAAATGTGGCGACATCGTAGCCGAGCGATTTCCGCAGATGCTCCTCGATCTTCCTCTCCAGCGTCCCGGCATTCCGTGCCGGCGAATCGAAGATAACGTTTCCGCTCGCTATCAGCGTCGCCACATTTTCAAATCCCATCTCCTGGAACAGCGCGCGGAGACGATCCATTTTCACAATATGGCCGCCAACATTAATGGCGCGGAGAAATGCGGTATAGCGTGGCATAAGCGATTTTGTTTTGCGGTTCTATTGATGTGGATGAAGTTCGATCAACTGGTAGATAATCACTTTACCCAGAGCAACGCCGCATTGCGGGCATTGCAGCGCCCAGTCCTCGCGATCGGTTATTGCCTTTTTCAATACATGCCGGCAGCGTGGGCAGAACAACCTGGATGATGTTGAATCCGTTTCCGGCGGCGAAGTCGGTTGCACCGGCGTGTTTTCCACGATATCCGCCAACATCCTCTCCATGTTCGGCGATAGCCCCACATTTCCCGCCTCACAGTATCGATATCCATTGCGTGCAACAAGCTCGCGAGCGCAGAAGGGACAGAACATTGTGTGATTCATTTCTGTTGCGCCCCAGTGGGGCTTTAGCATCCTCTGAAATTAGGAAAATTTCAGCGTTTTTTGATTTTTACCCGTTCGTTCCCCGTTGCGCGGTGGTGTTTGTGGTTCGTTCTGCCATGTGGCGCATGATGCGTGCTTCCAAATCCTTGCCCTTCGGAACCTCTCTGTAGTGCTGGTCATCGACTTCCCGCGAATGCCCGATCATATCGATGATGAACTGGCGATCCCATCCAAGATCATGCTCCAGAAACCATATCGCGGACTTCCGGCAACAGTTGATTCCACGCCCATTGCGCTGGATATCACCAAGCCTACATGCCTTATTGAAATCGTCCCGGATTTTGTGGAGATCGTTCAGAGGAAAGAGCATTGTCGGGCGCGTCCGTGACGGCGGTAAGGCCAGTAGGCGATCAAGGCATTCACGCAATCCCGGTATCATCTGCACCGGAATTTCCCGCCGTACTTTCTGCGCGCTCTGATGCGCCTGCACCTTGCTACAGGCCGGAAGATAGTCGCTCCTGGCCTGCTCCCGCGTGATCTTCATGATCTCCCCGATGCGGATGCCGGAGAGCGATAATAAGCGCACGCAATCGGCATATGCCGGTGAACTCTGAATCTTCTCCAGCCGTTCGAGAATGATTGCAAGCTCCTCGGGTTCCCATCGGCCCGGTTCGTTTCCTGACTGCCGACGTTGTTGTGGCATACTTGCCGCCGGATTGGTCTTCAGCGCTCCCTGCTGGACGATGTAGTCGAAGACCCGTTCGATATTCTTGCGATACTTCGAGAGCGTATTGGGCACGATCTCTCCCGAGTTGTGGGCCTCCACAAGTGAGGTGTGAATGAGTTGCCCGGCCTTGACAACCTGTTCGTCATCGAGCATATCCCACTCACAATCCTTACGGACATAGTGGCGGATGGCGCACTCGAAGTGCCCCTTCACATGGACGGTGGCACTTGGATAGGTCGCCGCTCGAAACTGTTCAAGAAGCCCCTCCAGACTGACGCGCACGCCATTGGACTTGTCATCCGAGGAACCACTGGAGACAGGGCGGAGCCGGTCGGGAAGATCAATACCGAAGACCGCTGCCGCACGTTCTAACCGCCGCTTCTCTTGTTCATCCCTGAGAATCTTCATCCCCATGGCTTTGTATTCGGGAGTAAACGGAAATCCCAATGCGGTCTCCGTATCACCGAATCTCATAAAGGCACGTTGAACAGGTCCGGGGCCTTGTCCCCGGATGTATCCCCGTTCCCCCTTGATGTGCCAATGGGTATGTTTCCGTTGTGCTGCCATAGAGTAACCTCCATGTTGTGATTGATGATAGGAATGGACCTGTTCGGTACGGCGTAGCGAACGACACCATATCGTTGAACGGAGTACCTACAGATACCGGACAACTGAGACCACGACGCCAATGATCTTGAACTTCATATCGGGATTGATAAGCAAGGTCTCCTCATCCTTGCTCAGACCAACCAGATACGGAGGAACCCATTGCCGCGTCACGCGGCCAAGTCCCTCAACGAAGGCGTAGACAATAGCACCGGGTAGCGGCTCCTCCGCACAATCGATGCACATGACTTCACCGGGATAAATGCCAACACGCGACATGCGTCCACTGATCACGGGGACGGCATAGGTCGAGCGTGGATGTGCGGAAAGGACATGACCGAGTGATAGCTTATGTCGGGAGTCCAGAAGCATAGGGGTGATAATGAGATTGTTAGGAAGATAGAATGTCAGTCGTCACATGGCGACGTAATGCGCTCCACGGGGGCATTCCAACGGTGCGATTACGGGATGGACTGTTGATATAACGTTGAATTCACCTAAACCTTTCGTGTCGCCAATGACTTCCGCAAGCTCTCCACCGCAAGGTTGATATCCTCAAGTGTTTGCAGCGGATCATCAATTGTCGGATCGATATCGAGAATTTCAATCTCCACTGTCTCAGGCTGCGACCGTCCGAAAAAGATGTGATTGAGGTCCAAGTCCTCCTCCGCACAGAGGTCGAGGACGCGCACAAATCCCACCTGATCGTTCTTCTGCCACTCATGGAGATGTGATCGCGAAATACCAAGCCGGTCGGCCAGTTTGGTATGTGCGCCGCGTGCGTCAGAAATCTTCAACGCATCGCGCAGTCGAATGAGAACGGCTTTGCCGTAGACGCCCATAGAAGTATCCCACCATCGAATTCAACAACTACCGTCGGAGTTTGTACAGATTTTCTTATACAAACTGACAACAATGTCTTGACTTCTCCGCGATGAAACGGTTATATTCGCCGCCATCGGAAAAGTTTGTACAATTCTTCATGTACAAACTTAATACTTTATCAACCTTTTGTCAACCCCCTTCTCAACAACGAGAAAAAAAAATATGCGCTCCCACCCATCTCATCGCACGTCCGGTAGCGCCGCCAGTAGCGCGCACCGCCCCAACGCCACCAACAGTACGTCGAGCATTGGCAAGGCCAGTGCGAACACATCCGGCAATGGTCAGTCGAACCTTGCTCCGGTTCGTGATCCGAAGTTGGCCGAACATGTCCGTGGTCTTCTTCATCTGAGCGAGAACCGTGGCATCCAGCGGAAGATTGCGGCATGTCTCGACATCTCCCCCCAACGGGTCAGCGTCCGATTGAACGAGGGCGATCTCCGTGCTTAACGAAGCACTCCGCCGGATTGCCGACCGCGCAACGATGAATCGTTCGATGCGTGAGCAGACCGGCAGAACGCTGGCCGAGCTACCGTAGCCCGTCCATCGGACGGACCACGCGAAGTAACACAGCACATGCACTATCTCCATTGATGTACGGCTCACGATGCGCGCATCCTTCGACAAATACGATCCCACATGGGTGGCCACCGAACTCGGTATTAGCGAGAAGAAGGCGCGGTTCCTCATGGCAAACGGCATCATCCGCTCAACAAACATCGGCGGAACCATTGGCCGCCGATTCTGGCGCACGCTGCCGGAATTTGTCGAGCAGTATAAGCGAACCTATGGTGCCCTTCGCAACGGCGCGAAACGTCTGCGTGCATCATGCAAGACCAAGCACAAACCATCACCGCCGCGACGCGAGCCAGTCATCCCTGCCCAATCGCAGCCGCTTCCATCCGAACCGGCTGCACGGGGAGTGATCGAACGTCCCGCATCGTTTCAGAAACGGCGGCGAAATCATAACCCATAATGAGGATCATCGCAATGGCATTCCTCGAACCCCTCGAACGAACCATCGATATCAACGTCCGCAACGGAGCGCTCTACCCATTGTGACCGGGAGCATCAGCGAGATCATCGTCATTGATTGTGATTCGGTTGAGGCAATCTCCTCCATCGAATCGATGATGGATCAGCCAACAACAACGGCGCGGACATCACGAGGGCGACACTACTATTTCAAGCATCCCGGCGGGAACATCTCTTCGTGTGAGGAGTTGCTTCCCGGCGTGGATGTGCGTGCCGATAAAGGATACGTCCTTGCCCCTGGAAGCCTGCACCCGAGCGGATTCGAGTATGCGTGGATCAATACCCCGTGGGATGTCGCCCCGGCCCCGTTGCCGGACGCTCTGCGGGCGATGGTCATCGCCCGAAATACCGAAAGCCGCCGAATCGGAGCCTTGAGTCTACCTCCCCCTGTCTCACCCCATCGGTACCGTATCGGTCGGACGATCCTGCGGAGTGAAT
>JBDSJW010000316.1:0-7096 GCA_039917235.1 Kapaibacterium sp. (SeqCode)
CTGAGATTGCGGGAGTTACGAACTCCCGGCGACCGATACAAGGAAAACCGTACGCTCCGCCCCGTCACCACGCGATATCACACACCACGCTGCGCGCGCTCCGCCCCCCTGAACGTTGTCCGCACGGTCAGCACCGGCACGCCGACTCTATGGCGGACGGCGGTGATGGTCTGGCCGTAGATCACATCCTGAATGCCGCGATGTCCGTGCGAGCCAAGCACCAGCATATCCACCTTCAATTCCTCCACCGCCGCCACAATCTGCTCCACGGTCCCTCCAACGCGCAGCATCGTCTCCACCGCAAGCGATGGGCCTTCGATTGCGCGGGCAAGGTTTCGCAGATACTCCTCATCCTCGGAACGATGAATGCTCTGGCTCTCCTGGCCGTAGACCATCGTGCCGGGCGTCTCTACAACGTGCAGAAGCGTCATCCGCGCGCCGTTGCGACGGGCCATCTCCAGCGCCACGGAAAGGACCTCGTTATCCCCCGCGGAATGCTCCAGCGCCACGGCGATATGCCTGATCGGAACCGGACGGATATCCATTTCCCCGGCACCGACGGAGGGCACAATATCTCCCCACGCCTTCCCCTCGCGCCGGAAGGGGATAAACGTGATATAGGCAAGCGTCCCAAGCAGGGCCACCACGCAGAGCGCCACAAATATCCAGAGCGGCAGCGGCGCATCGCCAAGCCACTCGGAAAGTTGATCGAAGACCAGCTTCATATTCAGCACGACGATAATCACCGCGATGACCCACGCAAGGATCTTCACCCAGAGCGTGTTGGCGAACTTCCCCATCTTCTTCGGATCGGATGTGAAGTGGATCAACGGGATGGTGGCGAACGGAAGCTGAAGGCTGAGAACGACCTGCGAGAGGATAAGGAGCTTGTACGCCCCCTTGTCCCCCATCAGGACGATGGCGATCACCGCCGGCGTCAGGGCTATCGAGCGCGTCAGAAGGCGGCGCAGCCAGGGGCGGAGGCGTATGCTGAGGAAGCCCTCCATCACGATCTGCCCGGCAAGCGTTCCGGTGAGCGTGGAGCTTTGCCCGGCCGCTATCAGCGCCACGGCAAACGCCACCGGCGCGATGCTCGCCCCCAGAATCGGCGCCAGCAGCGAGTGCGCCTGCTGAATCTCCGTCACCACGATGCCGCGACTGTAGAACCCGGCCGCCGCCAGTATCAGGATTGCCGCGTTGATCAGCAGAGCCCCGTTCAACGCGATGCTGGAATCGATCAGGTTGTATTTGCACGCCTCCTTCTTCGCCGTATACGTATTCTCGATGGCGCGCGACTGCACAAGCGATGAGTGGAGATAAAGATTATGCGGCATCACCGTGGCGCCGATAATCCCGATCACGATATAGAGCGCCGACGGGTCAAGATGCGGAACCATGCCGCGAAGCACGCCCCCCCA
Source organism: Kapaibacterium sp. (SeqCode) (assembly GCA_039917235.1). Taxonomy (GTDB): domain Bacteria; phylum Bacteroidota; class Ignavibacteria; order OLB7; family OLB7; genus JAFDZV01. The sequence continues at coordinate 1,419 of JBDSJW010000316.1, forward strand.
GTCGGGACGGGCAAGGAAGATTTCGATCAGGAAGCAGGCGCCGATGGTGCCAACCAGCATCAGAATGAACGCCTCCATCTTTCGCATCCCCAGCCGCTGGATTGCAAGCAGAAGGAATGTGTCGAACACGGTGACAAGGCATCCCCAGATCAGCGGGAGCCCGAAGAGGAGATTAAGGCCGATGATGGTTCCAAGCACTTCCGCCAGATCGCACGCGGCAATGGCGATCTCCGCCAGCACCCAGAGGAAATAGCTCAGCGCCGGAGGATATTCCCGCTTGCACCCCTGCGCCAGATCGTGTCCGGTGACGATGCCGAGCCTTGCGGAGAGCGTCTGAAGCACAAGCGCCATCAGGTTCGAAAGGAGCAGCACCCAGATCAGCGAGTAGCCGAAGCGCGCCCCCCCCTCGATATCGGTGGCCCAGTTCCCCGGGTCCATATATCCAACGCTCACCAGATAGGCCGGGCCGGAAAATGCCATAAGCCTTCGGAACCAGCCATGCTTCCGCACGCTGACCGATCGATGCATATCGCCGAGCGAGATATCGGCGGTTCCGGGCTTCTGGGGCATTATCGTACCTGCCGTTTCGTGAGCGTGAGGAACGCTTCGGTCGGCGCGGTAGCAAACCGACGGCGGCCTTCAACAGGCCGGCCCGCGGATGATCTGCAACCACGGGACGCGCTCCCGTTCATTTTCCTCTTCGAAGCGAGCGGATATACTGCTGCGCCCGTTCCGAGAGAGATTTTTTCGATCCCTTCGGTATCTCCGCCTTTTCGCCGAGCAGCAGGCCGATGTTCCTGTAGAACTCCGGGCTTCCAAAGGTGGACTGCGCCACCGGATAGCCCATCGAGGAGATCTCTATGTACATCGACGCCGCCGCCACGGGGTTCATCGTGTGGACGATAAAGGCGCCATGGTCCTTACGATTTCTTCTGAGCCAGCGGACCACCTCCATGCCGCAATCCTCCCGATCGCTGTCGCAGTAGATCTCGCCGCCGAGATCATGATCCAGCATCACCAGATCGAACACCCCCTCATCCAGCCGCGCGATGCAGGCATCGGCGGTTTCCACCACCGTCAGATCCCACGCCGCCGATGACGGATGGGAGCGGATCGTCTCAATCCTCCGATGATCATCATCGAGAAAAAGAACTCGCTTCCTGCCGCTCATCCCTTCCTCCCGCTCTCGGCCTTTCGTTTTCCGCCCCGCGTCCCGGCCGCCGGAGCCGTGCTCTTCCCGGCGCGAAGGATAAAGACGCTGTTGGCGAGCTTCTCGGAAACCATGGACTCCCGCCCGTTGGCAAACATCCTGACCGATGCGTCGAAGGCGATCTTCTCGATCACCTTCACCTCCGCCTTGATCGCCAGCCCGAGCGATGACGCGTACCGGAGCAGCTCCGGGAACTCATCGCTCACACGCTCCACCGTGCCGGTCTCCCCCGCCTCCAGTTGCGACAGCGGAATCAGCGGCCGGTCCAGAATCCGCCCGTCGCGATCCGGGATCGGGTCGCCGTGCGGGTCGTGCGTGGGATGGCCGAGAAACGCCTCAAGCCGGTCGATAAGATCATCGGTGCCGATATGCTCGAACTGATCGGCCAGATCGTGCACTTCATCCCACGAGAACCCGAGATCGCGGATCAGGAACACCTCCCAGAGCCGGTGACGGCGGGTGATCCTGACGGCGACATCGCGCCCCTCCTTTGTCAGCTTCAGCCCATGATATTTCTGGTAGCTGAGAAATCCCCCCTCCGCCAGCCGCCGCGCCATCTCCGTCACCGCCGATGAGGTGATGTTCAACTCCTTGGCAAGCGCGGCGTTGGATGCCTCCCCGTCGCGAGCTTCAAGTCTGTAGAGCGACCGAAGATAGTCCTCCACAGTATGGTTAACTTCAATGTTAGGCATACTTAACTCTTAAACATAAGCAACCTTGCGCTTGAATGCAAGGTTCGCATGAAATGGTTCTCTTTTTCCGGCCGATGGAAGCCCCGCTGCTACATGTTACGGGCAACGCTCACAAGCGCCACATAACGGTCGTGATGCTGATCAAGATCCCGTGTCCGTGGCGGATCGACGCCGAGCAGCGAGACATGATAACCGGCCACGGAGGTATCGCGGGAACCGCGAAGCGTGTTGAGGGTGATGGTGGATTCCGCGCCGCCGTCGATCGCAAGCCGCAGCGCGACGCGGGCGTTGCCGGCGGTGATGCACTGCACCCCCTGCGGGCAGCGGGAATCCTCCTCCACGCGCGCAAACCTGATAAGAACGGATCCCTCCACCAGAGCGCTCCGGCCGTAACCGAGCGTCACGGTATCGCCGAAACGTGCCTTCCGGGTTGCCGGATCATCAAGCCCGACGGCAGGGGATGACGTGGAATCATGTCCCGCGGAATCGGCGCTGTGCGCCACCTCCTTCCGGCAGGCGGAGGAGATGAGAAGAAGAAACGCGAGCGATACGATGCGATACTTCATTGCTGATATCGGATTATTGATCGGGCCATTGAGCCGCCCCGCCCCATGAAAGGGCGGGGCGGGAGGATACGATTTCTCCTCCAGGCGGATGCCAATTCGTAACTTGGCCGCTCTGAAACGGAACATCTGAAGCATCAAAGGTAGATACATGAATAACGATATCATCGCCCCCCCCGCGGCACCCCCGCAGGCGGACCCCGTTCACGATCCCGTGGCCCGGCTTGAAGCCACCCGCGCGCAGTCACTCCTGGGCGGCGGCGAGAAGCGCATTGCAGACCAGCACCGGAAGGGAAAGCTGACCGCGCGGGAGCGCCTGGAGGTGCTTCTGGATGAGGGGAGCTTTATGGAGATCGACGCGTTCGTGCAGCACCGCTCCCACGATTTCGGGCTGGATGAACAGCGGTTTCTGGGGGATGGCGTGGTGACCGGCACCGGAACGATCAACGGGCGGACGGTCTGCGTCTTCTCGCAGGACTTCACGGTGTTCGGCGGATCGCTCTCCGAGGCGCATGCCGAGAAGATCGTGAAGATCATGGATATGGCGATGAAGATCGGCACGCCGGTGATCGGCCTTAACGATTCAGGCGGCGCACGCATTCAGGAGGGGGTGGTATCCCTTGGCGGCTATGCTGATATCTTCCTCCGCAACACACTGGCGTCCGGCGTCATCCCGCAGATCTCCGCCATCCTTGGCCCCTGCGCCGGCGGCGCCGTCTACTCCCCCGCCATCACCGATTTTATCGTGATGACGCAGAACACAAGCTACATGTTCGTCACCGGGCCCAACGTGGTGAAAACCGTGACGCACGAGGATGTAAGCCAGGAGGATCTTGGCGGCGCGATGGCCCATGCCTCGAAGTCCGGCGTTGCGCACTTCGCCGCCAACGATGAGGTGGAGGCGCTTCTGACCATCCGCCGGATGCTGGGCTATATGCCGCAGAATAACCGCGAGCTCCCCCCTTCGGTCGATCTGGACGATCCGGCCGACCGCCGCGACTACATGCTGAACGCGATCATCCCCGACAGCCCGAACAAGCCGTACGACATGAAGGAAGTGATCGCCCGCGTGGTTGATGAACGCTCCTTCCTGGAAGTCCACGCCGATTACGCCACCAACATCCTCGTCGGATTCGCGCGGCTCGGCGGACAGCCGGTCGGCATCGTCGCAAATCAGCCGGCATCGCTGGCGGGGGTGCTTGATATCGATGCCTCGGTGAAAGGGGCGCGCTTCGTCCGGTTCTGCGACTGCTTCAATATCCCGCTTGTGGTGTTCGAGGATGTCCCCGGCTTCCTCCCCGGCACCGATCAGGAGTGGCGCGGCATCATCAAGCACGGTGCCAAGCTCCTCTACGCCTTCTGCGAGGCAACCGTGCCGAAGATCACCGTCATCACCCGCAAGGCCTACGGCGGCGCCTACGATGTGATGAACAGCAAACATATCCGCGGCGATTTCAACTTCGCGTGGCCGGGGGCGGAGATCGCGGTGATGGGGAGCAAGGGGGCTGTGGAGATTCTCTTCCGCAGGGAGATTGCGGAGTCGGACGATCCCGCGGCCGCGCTTATCGCCAGGGAGAATGAGTACCGGGAGAAGTTCGCCCATCCCTACCTGGCGGCGGAGCGGGGATATATCGACGATATCATCGAGCCGGCGGAGACGCGGCCGAGGCTGATTCACTCGCTGACGCTGCTGAAGAACAAACAGGATTCAAATCCCTGGAAGAAGCACGGGAATATCCCCCTGTGATGTCCCTTGCCAGACTGTTCAAGGACGATCAGCCGCACGGCGGCCGAATCTGAGCGAATGAGGCGTCCTCCCGGACGCCGCAGTGAGCGAACGATGAATGTCGGGGGACGTTTCAAACATCCCCGGACGCCGCGGATGACGTCCTTCAACAGTCTGCTACGCCCCTCTGCGGATCACGCGTGCGGCAAGATCAGCGGCCATGCGGATCGGGCGGATCAGATAGTGGAGGGGCGAGAGGATATCCGGCAGGGGGATAAACGACTGATCCTTGTAGTTCGGCGTGAAGAGCCAGAGCCAGCCATAGGAAAGCCGGTCCCGAAACCGCTCGCGGGCGGAGAGATAGAACATATGCTCGGCAATCCCCCCAACGGTCTCACCATCGGCCATGATCGACCGGCCCACACGGTCGGCCAGGGCCATCGCCGGGGCATCGGCGGCCATCAGGCGGCGTCTGGCGTCCGGTATTTCCGAGCCGAAGAGATCGGACGCAAGGATCAGCGCAAGGTGGAACATCCGTTCGCTGCCGGTTTCACGCGCAAGCCGGGCAAGGTAGTCCCAGTCGATATCGCCATGCACTTCCAGAAGCTGCGCCACATCCAGCACCCATCCCAGCAACACCCAGAGATGCTTGGCCCCATGTACCGAGAGGACCAGCAGATGCTCCTCCGGTGGCATCGCCAGCATCGGTGAGCCGGCCAGGCGGACGGTGCGGAGTCGGCTCCAGAAATCACCGATCAGGGAGAAGGCCACGTAGCGGCTGAAGAACCGCCAGTGCAGCTCCAGCATGATGCCGGTCCCCTCCTGGATATAGGTGAGATCGTTCTCATAGCGGACAAACGCCGAGCGCTGTGCCGGCGTAAGAGAGAGCTTCGGCCGGAAGCCCTGCGCCTCCAGAATCTCCCCGGCGCGAAGGACATCATCGCGCCGGACCAGCACATCAAGATCGCTGAACGGTCGCACGGCCAGATTGCCATACAGCGTATAAGCCAGCATCGGCCCCTTGAACGGCAGCGACGGAATGCCGCGGGCGGAGAGCGCCCGGTTCAGCGCCACAAGCTCGCCGGTAAGCAGAAGATTATGCTGCGATATCCCCTGCGCGTTATGCTGGAACTCCTTCCGCACATCCTCCGGGGGGGCATCGGGATAAAGCTTTGAGAGCCTGTTGTGGAGCAGGGGAAGAAGCCGGTGGCGCCAGGCGAAATCGCGAACATAATCCCAGTTGATCGGCCTGCTCAGAAGCTCCGTGATGCGGGCCGAGACCTCCGGGCCAATGCGCGGCCGGGTCAGGCTGAGAACCAGCTCAACCTCCGGACGATCGGATAATCGCGCGATCGATGCTATGGTATCCGGGGAATCAGGCATTCACGATCGATGAGCGGATAGCTCGCGGTAGAGGTTCCACTGGAGGTGTTGTTCGTTCCGAATCAGACAGCGCCATCGGAAGAGAAGGGAAGGAGACTCATTTG
>JBDSJW010000317.1:0-7876 GCA_039917235.1 Kapaibacterium sp. (SeqCode)
ATACTGGATGCGCGAAGATAGCAGGAGGAATCCATTGCGGGCGTGATCATCGTTGTAATCACGCCGGATGAATCGCGGAATGCCGGAACGTCCATCGCGGGGAGAGGAATCGGAGATTGTGGCGGAGGCGATCTAAAATTTTTCTCTGGAGACCATGTGATCGCCGGAGAAAAATTTTGCAATCGCCGTCCGAAGGATCTGAAAACGGCGAGCGATGAACCTAAAATTTTTCTCTGGAGACCGCGCTATCACTGGGGAAAAAGTTCGCGATCGTCGGGTGGAAATTTTTTAATCGTCGGACGATGGTTTCGAAATTTTTTGCCGGAGGATCGCCGGGAAAAAGTTCCGCGCTCACCGGCCGAGTTTCTTTTCTCCGCGCCGTCGTTGATTTTTTTTTCCGCGCTGCCCGAACGCCGCGCAATTTTTTTCTCGCGCACTGTCATCCGAGATTTTTTTGCCGGCCCGGCGGATGAAAAAAACCGGCGCCGCTCGTGGCCGCCGGAAATTTATTCGAACTGTTGAGCGATAATCTCATCGGATCACCGTCATCATCCTCGTGCTGGAAAACGGGCCGGGGATCTCGTAGATATTTACAATCGTCCCGGAGGCTGCAATGCTTTTCTGCCATGGAGTAACCAAACCATAGAGTGATGGGTAGTTACGATAGCCCGGGTGTTACCTCTGATGAATTCCGAAACGTTCCCTCATTTTTATACGGTGTAGATAATGATTTTCGCGCGCGCTCTGCTTCTGATACTGATCGCTCTGTTTGTCTGTTCAGTCACGGCTTCCGCGCAACGCTGTACGGGAAGGATCAATGTTGTGATCAAGAGGGTGGATGGGATGACGGGGACCGCCGAGCCGATCGCGTTTATGCGCGACACGGCGGTAACAGGCGTGAATCAGGCACGGAGTCGCGATCGGGTCATTAGGCATTTTAGTGGCTATATCAATGCGGCCGGGGATACCATCAGGGCCCAGCCAGTTCTGGCTAAGGGATATCGGATTGTCGTCCGTGGTGTAACCTCACATAACAGAACGCGACCGACGATATCTCTCGCCAGCCGGAAACCCGACGAATATATAACGCTGTGTTATGGTCGTGTTGGGGGGTATAAATTGATCGTGATTCGACTGGGAGGGGGGCTGCATGGGGCGGATGATACGATGTCGATCCGTTTTGTCAATGCGTGTGACGGGACATTCGGGTTGGATATCATATTTGAACCGGGGAAATATTCTGTTATGGTCGGTGATACGGCTGGAATGCCGGGGGGATATATTCGCCGGTCGCTGGAGAAGCGATATCCCGGGAAATTATATGATGGATATGATATCACCGGTGCGGTGATCGCGGAGGACTATCGTGGGCCACATGTCCGGTTTGAATATTATTTCAGGGGCCTCTCCAGAAATCCATTTCTACCGTTCGCCAATCTCCTCTGCGTTGTCCCGACCAGCAGAGATTCCGCAGGCCTTGATGCCTTTCGCCATCTGCTCGACAGCCTGGGGCTGGTTGAAGAAATCGGTTTTGACACGATCCCTGATTCTCATGAACAGATCACGCAAATCAGAATTGACAGCACGGGGCATCAAGTAAAAATCATCGAAGTGCCTCCCATCGCAACGGATGGCGTTCACGTTGTTCGGTTGAAAAGCGGTGAGGCATTTCCGAGAAATCAGTCGCCGGAATTACGAGCATTGCGGAGCAACCCGCTGATTTCATTCGCCGGGCCGATTCTCACGCTCAACCGGTTGCGGATTACGGCGTTCGATCGTCACCTCAGCCTCCATATCAATAGTTCGAATGATACATCCGTGGTATTGCGGACGGCACGGAATCTGGGATTCGACGTTAGATGTAGTGCATCTATCACCTGGGGAACATGGGACTACTATCTCACCGATAGTCCGGCGTCGAACTACGAGATCGGGGACAAGGGGGAAGTATTACGCCATCTGAAGGGCATTACGGGGATCGAATCGGTCATTCATGTTTTCGAGGACCCGTGGTTGCGGGGACGGCGGATCTAATCGTGCTGAAAATATTTCGGAAGAATAGTCTCTGAACGATATGAGCACGATGAGACAATATCTGATTGCGCGCATTGGTGCCGAAATAACAGGGGAGTGAATATATTGGGCACTACTATACTTGACGCATATTTTGGTGTTGTCCCTATCCAACCAAGCTTGTCATCCTGAATCACCGTGAAGAATCTCGCGGGCCGTTGGCTCTTCGCGTTGCCTAGAATGACAACATGAGTTTATCAAATAGTCCGCAATCAAAATGAGTCACACCTCTTACCATCTCCATTTGCCCGCAAGATTTCTCCTCCCTATGTTGTCCCTCGCTCTCAGCTCCCGCGCCGAAAATTTCCGGCAATGTGTGCCGTATCGGTGCGGAAAAATAATCGTCAAATAAAATCTACCAATGGATAATGATAATCTGAAGAACGGTGATGGTGCAACTGAAAGCATCACGCTCGGTGGCGGATGCTTCTGGTGTCTTGAGGCGGCGTTCGAGCAGCTTCGCGGCGTGGTGAGCGTGGAATCGGGCTATGCCGGCGGTGAGCGGCCGAATCCGACATACGAGGCGGTTTGCACCGGGACAACGGGGCATGCGGAGGTGGTGCGCGTGGAGTTCGATCCCGCGGTTATCAGCGCGCGCGATCTGCTTGATGTCTTTTTCACGATTCACGATCCCACAACGCTCAATCGTCAGGGGGCCGATGTCGGCACGCAATATCGCTCGGCTATTTTCTTTGAATCGTCGGAGCAGGAAAAGATTGCGCGGGAAGTGATTGCCGATCTGGATGGGCGGGGGATATGGGGTGGAAACATCGTGACGCAGGTGGTTCCGCTGGATCATTTTTATCCGGCGGAGGAATATCATCGCGAATATTATCGCCGTAATTCCGGGCAGGGATATTGCCAGGCGGTTATCGCGCCGAAATTATCGAAACTCCGCAAGGCGCATTTTGATCGGTTGAAGAAATAGCCGCGGCGGCGGGCGGAGCAATCTGACGGTTTCTCCGCCCACCGTATCGATCGTCCCAGGTAAGCCGCTCCCATTCCGATCTGCCTGACGCGGTTGCCGCGTCGCGATCCCTTCCATGTATCATCACCGAATCCCGCTTTCATTTCTTCGATAGCGCTGTTGGCTCCGCGCCGGCCAGGCCGGATATTGCCACGCCGATCCAACTGATGATATCGAATCGGCGTCTTGGTCAGGGCAGTAACCCACGACCAGGTGATTATTTTTCAGATTATTCAAGGTAAATCTTGTATAATCGGTATTGGTTCGTATTTTCGCGTATTGAACAACAATTCAGGGGGTTATGTATGTTGACGTACGCAGTTGTACTCTTTGCCGTGGCGGCCGTTCTCGGGATCGCGCTCGCCTCTTCCTTTCTTCGCGGGAAGGTTCCGTCGGTGGTTCTGGCGGTGATTCACGGGCTGTTTGCCGCGTCAGGGCTTGTCATCGTGCTGATCGGGGTGATACGGGCGGCGCATTCCGGGATCGGCGGTTACGCGCTGGGGCTCTTTATTCTGGCGGCGCTGGGGGGCTTCATTCTTTTCAGCCTTCATCTCCGCAAAAAAGCCGTCCCGACCGAACTGATCGTCGGCCACGGGCTTGCGGCAGTGGTCGGTTTTGTGCTGTTGCTGTTGTGGGTATTCGGCAACGGCGGCTGATATTCCGTTGGCGACATTTCGTTTGCTGATATTTATTGGCGGGTCCAGGCCCCGTGGGCCGATGGTCCATCCCTTCCGACGACATCCCGGAAAATGCTATTATGCCTCGGTTTGAATTTTATGATGATGTGCTGAATCGACCATGGAAGAATTATCGGAAATACGCCAGTCCATTCTGGGATTCCTCAAGCGCGAGCGGAGTGTGACGATCGCCTCGATAGCTGACCATATCACGGTGAGCTACGAGGCGATCCGGCAGCAGGTTGTGCAGATGGAACGGGAGGGATGGATCGTTGGCAGGCTGGCACGGGGGAAGGGGAACGTGGGCCGACCCATTACCAGATATTCCCTTACCACGGCTGGCGATCACCTTTTTCCGAAGCATTACGATCTCCTTGCGATCCGGCTGATCGAGATGATCGGCGAGCGGATGGGGGAGGCGGTGCTGAAGGATCTTCTGGCCTCGATCACCGACGCGCAGGTTGCCGGGTGGAGGGGAAAGCTGGAGGGAAAATCTCTCTCCGAACGTCTGGAGATTCTTCGCGGTCTCTATCTGGAAGGGGATGCCTATATGGATGTGGAGGCGATCGACGGGGAATATCGGCTTGTTGAACGGAACTGCCCGTTTCTCAACGTCGCCACACGCCATCCCGCGCTTTGCAGTACCACGGTTTCCACGCTGTCGCGGCTTCTGGGGTTTCGGGTGCTTCGCGAGGAACGTTTTCAGGCGGGGGATGGCCGATGCGTCTTCAGGGTGCTGACCGATCAGCCGATCGATTCTGCGGGAGCGGTTTTTCAGATCGAGCTACCAGTCGATGTGCCCGCGACCCTTGAAGGGGCCGGGCAGGCGAAATAATTCAGCAGCCCGTCAGGTCTCCGTATCGGTAATCCAGCGTGTAAGAGGCGGCGGTGTGTACGCGGCGATGCGGTCAAGCAGCGTCCCGGGATCGGTATCAACCATCAGCAGCGTGCGATGTTCGGGTCGCGAGAAGCGTTCCTCCACAAATGAATCGCAGAGCGCAATCAGCCCGTCGTAATATCCCGCGATGTTCAGCACCCCGCACGGCTTTCCGTGGATGCCGAGTTGCGCCCAGGTCAGCACCTCGAACAACTCCTCCATCGTCCCGAACCCGCCCGGCATCGCGATAAATGCGGTGGAGAGATCGGCCATCAGCTTCTTCCGCTCGTGCATGGAAGCCACCACGTGCAGCTCCGCAAGCCCGGCGTGCCCCACCTCCAGCGCCAGCAGCGATTCCGGTATCACGCCTATCACCTCCCCCCCCGCGCCGAGCGCCGCGTCCGCCGCCGCCCCCATCATCCCAACCTTTCCGCCGCCGTAGACAATTCCCATCCCACGCGCCACGATTGCACGTGCCATGCTCCGCGCCCCTTCCACGTAGGCGGGGTTGCGACCGCTGTTCGATCCGCAGAAGAGACAGATGCGTTTTATGGAGCTCATCACACCATGATCGCCTCGCCGCGCGCCACGGGGCTGAACGTCAGCTTCTTGTTCTTCTCCATCGCGGCGTTGATATGCCACTCGCTCTGGAAGAGCATCACCGGATGTCCGTCGCCATCCTTCACCACCTGCGTGCCGCTGTAGAGGAGTACACTTTCCAGATCCTCCGGCGCGCCGGTAAGCCAGCGGGCCGCGACGTAGGGGAGCGGGGCAAGGATCACATCAACATTATACTCCGATTCCAGACGGAACTTCACCACGTCGAACTGAAGCTGGCCGACGGCGGCGAGGATTGGATCGGTGCTGTTCGGGGACCACATCACCTGGATTGCCCCCTCCTCGCGAAGCTGATCAAGCCCCTTGTTGAGCGATTTCCGTTTGGCCGGCGATCCCGTCCGCACCGATGCAAAACGCTCCGGGGAGAAGTGGGGGATGGGATCGAAGACGATCTTCTTTCCCGCCGTCACCGTATCGCCGATGGCAAAGACGCCGGGGTTCATCAGCCCGATGATATCGCCCGGATATGCCTCCTCCACGGTCTCCCGCTCCTGCGCGAACATCTTGTGCGGACGGCTCAGACGAACCTGCTTGCCGCTTCGGATGTTGGTGACCGCCATATCCTTTTCAAACCGGCCGGAGCAGACGCGGAGAAACGCCACGCGGTCGCGGTGCTGCCGGTCCATGTTCGCCTGAATCTTGAAGACAAAGCCGGTGAACGTCTCGTCATCGGCCGGCAGTTCCCCCTTGTCGGTGTTGTGCGGGCCGGGGGGCGGGGCGTAGTCGACAAAGCGGCTGAGGAAGAGATCGACGCCGAAGTTGTTGACGGCGCTGCCGAAAAAGGTTGGGGAGATTTCGCCGGTAAGAAATCTATCATGATCGAACTCCACGCCGGCCCCTTCCAGCAGCTCAAGATCATCGCGAAGCGATTTAAGCTCGCGCGCGCCGATCAGCGCCTCCAGCCTCGGGTCCTTCAGGTCGGTCAGTTCCACCGGTGCGCGGTAGGCGCCATGCTCGGTCCGCTGGTAGAGATGCGCCTGGTGCAGCAGCCGGTCGTAGACGCCGGAGAAATACATCCCGGTGCCGATCGGCCAGTTCACAGGATAGGGCGCTATCCCGAACTCGCTCTCCAGCTCGTCGATCAGGTCGATCGGCTCGCGACCGGGGCGGTCCATTTTATTGATAAAGGTGAAGATCGGGATGCGGCGGAGGCGGCAGACTTCAAAGAGCTTGCGGGTCTGTGGCTCGATTCCCTTGGCGGAGTCGATCAGCATCACGGCGCTGTCGGCGGCGGTAAGGGTCCGGTAGGTATCCTCGGAGAAATCCTCGTGCCCCGGCGTATCGAGCAGGTTGATCGTATGATCGAGAAACTCGAACTGGAGGACCGTGGAGGTCACGGAGATGCCGCGCTGCTGTTCCAGCTCCATCCAGTCGGACGTGGCGCGGCGCTGGTTGCGGCGCGCGGTGACGGAGCCGGCAAGCCGGAGCGCTCCGCCATAGAGGAGGAGTTTTTCGGTGAGCGTGGTCTTTCCGGCATCCGGGTGCGAGATGATCGCGAAGGTCCGGCGGCGGGCTATCTGCTGTTGAAGTTCGGAATCCATACGACGAAAAAATATCTGAGCATGATACACAAGTCAGCAAAGATAGGGGAGCCGGGGGAATGTGCGGGGTAAATGAATGTTTGATTATCGCGTTGCTCTCTGCATCAGGCGCGGTCGCGGTTGTGTTATCGACGGAAATTCCTGATCTGAACAAAGATTGTATATTCCGCGCCTCCCACAGAGTCCAACACTTGTGATCAACACATCAACCTCCATACAGTCGCGGCGCGCGGTGGTTCTCTTCGTGCGCAATGAGCGGAGCGAGGCGCTGGTAAAGCCCCTTCCGGGGCGATATCGCGCCGAAGGCTATGCCGCGCTCAATCGTCGCATCGTCGGCCGTCTGCATGGGCTGTTCGCCGGCGATACTGATCTGGTGGTGGTTGGCGGGAGCAATCCCGACAGCGCGGCGCATCTTCTGCCGCAGCGCGGCTCCGGGTTCGGCGAGCGGATTGCCAACGCCATCACCGATACCGCGGCGCTCGGCTATGGCGATATCGTCGTTATCGGCAATGACTGTCCCACGATCACCCAGCAGGATATTCTCGCGGCGTTCGAGCGGCTCCGCTCCGGCGCGGCGGTGGTGGCGGCCCCCGCCAGCGACGGCGGCGCCTTCCTGATTGCCGCGCGCGCCAAGGCGCTCGATATCCCACGCTTCCTGAATCTTCCCTGGTGTACGCCACGTCTCTTCGCATCGCTTCTGGAAATGCCCGGCGCCGAGGGGCTTGTGGTGGTCCGCTCCGATTTTGATTCCTGGAACGATCTCTCCGCCCGTCGCGCGCTTCGCCTTCTCTTCGGCGGCCATGCCGATGGCCCGTCGCGCGCGCTTCCGCCATCGCCGCTTCCGCAGGCATCGCGGAGAAAGGCCCTGACCCGCATCTTCCTCACCGCTCCTCCTCTCATCTGAAAGACTCATAACCCGGCAGATGTTTTTCGCGGCGCGTCCGCGCTCAATCCCTTGTGGCATGAGCGTCCGGCGTGTCCGCGCGCGCCTGCATGCCAGAGCCGGCTCCCATCACCGGACAACGTCCGTTCCCGAACTCCATCCGGTTCGCCGTCCGGCGAACAGCAATTTTCAAACAAGAGTCAGCAGATGAAGGATCATAAAGAATACCATATGGCGACC
>JBDSJW010000318.1:0-3972 GCA_039917235.1 Kapaibacterium sp. (SeqCode)
CATCGGGAGGATCGGGAGAGAGTGGCGGGACATCATCCCCGGCATCATAGAGGGAGCAGTTGTTCGCGGACCTGGTGCGGAGGAAGGCCGGGTCCGTTCAGTGAATCATCACCAGCGCTGTTTTCGCGCGGAGACCAGCATCACCAGCGTGGCTATCACGGTTGTATAGAGCGCGGAGGCGATTCCCTTGCGGAGAAAGAAGCTGGCGAACGAGAGCTCGGTTGGCTGAACGTAGAAGAAGTAGTAGATGATATTGTGCACCAGCGCCGCTATCACCACCACCATAAGGAACCGGAAGCTCCCCACGGAATCCTGGATGCTGAGCTTCTCATCGAAGAAATATCCGGCGATAAAGCCCGCGAGCATTTTCGAAAGCGCGTTGGTGCCGACGATATCGCTGGAGATCAGATCGAATGAAAGCCCGATCAGAAATCCCGCCACCAGCCCCGTAAACTGTCCCTCGCGAATCGCGATAAAGACCGTCAGGATCACCAGCAGATCGGGCGTGATGCTCTCCACCGCGATATAGCCCAGGTTGAGCTGCACCAGCAGGAGGATCAGCGAGGCGATCGCGTACCATAGGAGGTTCATGTAGGCGATCATCGCTTTTTGCCCCGATGCGTCTGCGGTTGTTCAGGTTCCGTGAACTTCTTCTCCAGATCCAGCCGCGACTGATCGGGGGAGTAGAGGACCACGAACGCCTCTTCAAGCGTCGCGAAGTTCACGGCCGGCGTCACCTTGATCTTGAAGAAGAGCGTCCCCTGTTCCGGGCTGATCTCCGTCACCGTGCCGATCACGATATTCTCGGGATAGAGCGAGGAGTAGTTGGAGGTGACGACGGTATCGCCGATCTTCTGCGGCTGGACCGATGGAATATTTCTGAGGGTGAGGGATGATGCCCCGTCCCAGGTGATCAACCCGTCGTTCCGCCCCATGGTGGTTTTCGCGGCGACGCGCGTATCGCGATTCAGCAAAAGCTGCACCACGGTGTAATCGTTGTTCATGCCGATCACGCGACCCGCCAGTCCCTGCTCGGTGATCACCGGCATCCCTTCCTTTACGCCATCCTTTGCCCCCACGTTGAGCGTGGCGTAGTTACGGAGCTGGATGGTGGTCTTGCCGATAACCTCGGCGGAAACCAGTTTGAGCGGAACATGCTGCTTGAATTCCAGCATCGCGCGGAGCTTCTCCAGCTTGATGCCGGCATCACGGAGCTGCATTGCCTGAAGCGAGAGATCCTTGTTCAACTGGCGGAGCGCGTGGTTTTCGGTCTGGAGGGAGAAGGGGTTGGGAAGCCAGCTCAGCGCCGACTGAACGCCCGCGACCACGCCCACCGATATCGTCCGGAATGAACGTAGCTGTGAGTTGCTGCTGGCCGAGATCATCAGAAGAGAGATGATAATCAGCCCCAGCGCGGTGGCATATTCCTTATAGCGGAGAAAAAGCTCAGCGATACGCCGCATGGAGGTCTACGTCAGAAGGCAGTATTCGTGATGCACGGTATCGGGAGTCCACGGACCGGCGGGCCGGTTCACCGATGGAACAACGCGCGAGCCGGCCGGATGGATGGAACTCAATACCGCCTGCTCTTGATCAATACCTGGGAATATTGATTCAGGTTCTCCAGCACCTTTCCGGTGCCGCGGACAACCGCCGTCAGCGGATCCTCGGCAACGAAGACCGGGAGCGATGTCTCGCGACGGAGTCGCTCATCAAGGCCGCGGAGCAGCGCGCCGCCGCCGGTGAGCATAATGCCGCGATCGAGGATATCGGCCGAGAGCTCCGGCGGGGTCCGCTCCAGCGAGAGCTTTACCGCGTCCACGATGGCGAGAATAGGCTCGGAGAGAGCTTCACGGATTTCGGAGCTGGTGACGGTGGTCATACGTGGAACGCCGGCCACCAGATCGCGACCGCGCACCTCCACCTGTACCTCCTCATCCAGCGGCATCGCCGCTCCCACCTCATGCTTGATCCCCTGCGCCGTCGGCTCGCCGATAAGGATGTTGTGATTTTTCTTGAAGAACTGAAGGATGGCGTTGGTCATCTCGTCGCCGGCGATCCTGATCGATTCGTCGTTGACAATGCCGGCCAGCGCGATCACGGCGATCTCCGTGGTGCCGCCGCCGATATCGATGATCATATTTCCCACCGGGGCTTCCACGTCCAGCCCGATGCCGATCGCCGCCGCCATCGGCTCCGCGATCAGATGGACTTCCTTTGCCCCCGCGTGTTCCGCCGAATCGCGCACCGCGCGTTTCTCCACTTCCGTGATGCCCGAGGGAACGCAGACCACAATCCTCCGCGATGGCTGCCAGGAGGAGGATATCTTCCGGATGAATGCCCTGAGCATCCCTTCCGCGATCTCGAAATCCGCGATCACCCCATCCTTAAGTGGGCGAATCGTGCGGATATCTTTATGTGTTTTACCAATCATCGCCTGGGCTTCACGCCCGATGGCAACGATTTTCTTGGTTGTACGGTCAAAAGCTACTATCGAAGGCTCGTTGAGCACGATGCCCTTCCCCTTCATCCAGATCAGGGTATTGGCTGTGCCAAGGTCTACGGCTATGTCGTTGGAGAGAACACCTAACACGGGAAGGTTGAGAAAGGAGTTGTAGAAAACAAAAGAGCGATTCGCGCAGAAGTGAATCGCCTCCCGAAAAACGGCACAAATATCACCATTAAGTAAGGGCTATCCAAGCAACAGCCCTTATTTCACGGCATCGGAACGAATTATTTCCTCTTCAACAGGTCACGAGCCCGATCCTCCGCGGCGTACGCTTCCTTCTCCGCCGGAATATCCCTGTACGCCCGATGCCAGCGCGAACCCGATGCCCGAAACGTTCCGGTATTATTGCCCGCGCCGCCGCGGGGAATATTGCGCAGCCAGCCGGCGATATATCGAATGTGGAAAAATCTGGTCTCCCGCTGCTGGCGTACATGTTCCGCCTCATGACGGAGCAGCGCTATCAACGCGGAGGGGGAATAGGAACGGACCTGTTCCAGAAGATACACTCTTCCGAGGAGAGTTATGCCGATCATTCCAAATAGATCGGCGCGGAAGGGGAGCGTTGATGAGATGATAACCTGAAAATCGGTTGGGGCATCGCGGAAGATCTCATCGATCAACTCCCGGCGCATGCCGAGCGAGCGAGCCAAGTCCGCCAGCATGTCCGCGGCTTCTAGAACGTCTCGCACAGACGGTCCCCGGCATCGCCCAGACCCGGACGGATAAAGCCGTTGGCGTCCAGCGCGCGGTCCAGCGATGCGGTATAGATCGAGACATCCGGATAGGCCGCCGCCACCGCCCCAACCCCTTCCGGCGCCGCGATGATCGAGAGGACGGAGACGGTTGCGATCGATTCAAGAGGGAGTGCGGCAAGCGCCGCGTTGATGCTTCCGCCGGTGGCGAGCATCGGGTCCAGCAGAAAGAGATGCGCTCCGGTCAGATCGGGAAGGTTCCTGTAGTATTCGTAGGGGAGAAGGGTCTCCTCATTCCGCCGGAGGCCGATATATCCGGTGGCGGCGGTCGGGACCACGTCCAGAAATCCCTGAAGCATTCCAAGCCCCGCCCTCAGAATCGGCGTGGCAATGATCCTGCCGGAGAGGGAGGAGATCCTGACGCGCTCCAGCGGGGTTTCCACTTCAAGCTCAAAGAGGGGAAGATTTCTTGTCGCTTCATACGCAAGCGCGCGGGCGATCTGATGGGCCGCCGCGCGGAATTCCACCGTCGATGTATCGCGACGGCGCATTCTGCCAAGCGCCTCGGCAACCGCGCTGTGGCGGATCACCCTGAGCGGTCCGGTGATTGGTTCTGCGGTCATGAGAGTTTGTGCCATGCTCCAAGCGGGCTGTGACGGAAGGGGGGGCGGCCCGCTCCGATATCGGGTGCCAGCAGACTGTTGAATTCCTACAGATGCTCAGACTGTTCAAGGACGATCAGCCGCACGGCGGCCGAATCTGAGCGAATGA
>JBDSJW010000319.1:0-4518 GCA_039917235.1 Kapaibacterium sp. (SeqCode)
AGGATTTTCCCGGAAGGACCTTCCCGAGCCGTCCGGCGGCCTGTTCCGTCATCGGCTCCATAGCCCTGTATCCTCATAAACCGATAATCTCGTTCAGCCTTTCCCGGCGCATCGTTCCCCCGCCAGCGCCGGTGCCGGACATATATTCTTCAACCCGCACGCCTCATGAAGTTATCCTTACGCGCGTTCGTTCTGACGCTTGCCCTTCTCACCGCATCCTCGGCATACGCTGCCGACGGCGATGCCGCCAGAACCCCCTCATCGAAAGCCGCTCCGCCGGTTGCCAAGGGCCCCGCCCCCACCTATCTGACCGGAGTTGTGATCATCAAACTAAAAGCGACCACGGCCAACCGTCGCGGGAATGTACTGTTCGGCGTTCCGGCGATTGATCAGGTGCTGAGGGAAATCAGCGCGGTTCAGCGCACACCCCTCCTCCCGATGGCGCCGTTCGATCAGGCAGAGGCGCTGGGACCACAGCGCGAGAAGGATCATGGATTCGATCGCATCTATAAGGTTCACTTCTCCGGCCCGTACGACGCGGCGTGGGTGGCGGCGGAGATCAAAAAGACCGGGCTGGCCGATTACGCCGAGCCCTACTACACCTTCCAGCTCGCCTATACCCCGAACGATCCTCTCCTGTCGCAGCAGTACTGGCTGGATGTGATTCACGCCAAGGAAGCATGGGATATCACCAGAGGGGACAGCACCATCTCCATCGCCATCATCGATTCCGGCGTGGACTGGGCGCATGAGGACCTGAACGGCAACATCGCCATCAACTCCGGGGAAACCGGGCTGGACGCGCAGGGGAAGGATAAGAGGACAAATGGGGTGGATGATGACAACAACGGCTTCGTGGATGACTGGCACGGCTGGGATCTGGTCGGCAACCCGAAGATCAGCGATCTCCAGCAGGGCCTCTTCTTCCCCGATAACGACGCGTCCCCCAGGCCGAATACCACCCCCGGCTACGAGGGATATCACGGCACCGCCGTCTCCGGCTGCGCCTCCGGCAGAGCCGATAACGCCAAGGGAATCGCGGGCATCGGGTTCCGCACCAGGATCCTCCCGGTGAAGTGCGCCGCCGATTCGGTGATCACCGGCCAGATCCTCGCCGGCTATGATGGGATCGCCTACGCCGCCGATCGCGGGGCCAGGGTGATCAACTGTAGCTTCGGCGGCCCGGCCAACGGCAACAGCATTCAGGCGATCCAGGATATCGTCGATTACGCCTACGGCAAGGGGGCGCTGGTGGTGGCGGCAAGCGGCAACCAGGGGACGAACAACGATCTTACGCCGAGCTATCCGGCCAACCTCAATCACGTCCTCTCCGTCGGCGCCACGGACTCCCAGGATTCCGTGGCCGGCTTCTCGGAGTTCGGCATCTCGGTGAACGTATGGGCACCGGGCGTCAACACGCTCACAACCATGCCGGGAAATCAGTACAACGGCAACGGCGTGAGCGGCACCTCATTTTCCTCGCCGATCACCGCCGGAGTGGCCGCGCTGGTCCTCTCGGTTCATCCAACATGGACGCCGGATCAGGTGATGATGCAGCTTCGCGTCACGGGGGACCGGGTCAAGGTCCGCACGCCTGATCTGGCGCCGCTCTACTATCGTCGCGTCAACGCGCTCCGCGCGATCGGGTTCAACAAGGATTTCAAGGCCGGATCGGCCAGCACATTCCCCGGCATCGCCGTGGTATCGTACTCGGTGGAGGGGAAGTCCGATGATACGATCCGCTCCGCCGATACGCCGGTAAACGTTCAGCTTACGCTGAAGAACTACCTGGCGCCGGCCGGTAATATCAAGATCAGCGCCATGCCCGGAGGCCCGCTCACGCTCGATTCCGACGCGATGATCCCGACCATCGGAACGCTTGAGACGATTTCCCAGAATATCAAAGTGAAGCTGAATCCGGCGGCAATCACCACCTACTCGGAGGGGGATCTCCAGCTTCTTCTGAAGTTCAGCGGCGGAGCCTATGAGGATATCATCCCGGTGAAGATCCCCGTCTACCTCCCCGGCTGGCATCGCCCGTCCGATCCCGTCGCCTCGGCCACCAACTTTGTGGGGAGCGGCATCGTTGCCCCGCTGCACGATGTGGCCTTTGCGATCGCCAACGTAACCTCCGGCAACAGCTCGGTCCCGAACATCACCCGCACGCTCGACGGCCAGGCGTGGTCGCAGCTTCAGCAGATCACATCATTGAACGATCCCGCCTTCTGCATCACCGCGACCGATGGCAAGCATGTGTGGGTCGGCACCGGCCCCACGTCGAAATCCGCCAATATCTACCGCAGCACCAACGCCGGCTATGCGTGGCAGAAGACGAGCGTCAGCACGATCACGCCATTCGTCAATGCCATCCATTTCTTCGATGACAAGAACGGCATCTTCGTTGGCGACGCGCTTAACTCCGTCTGGGGAATCGGCATGACGACCGATGCGGGAGTTACCTGGAAATCGCTCCCATCGCCGCTTGCCCTCGGCGGCGCAACCGAAAGCGGATGGAACAATTCCTTCGCCGCCGTCGGCGACACGATCTGGTTCGGCACCAACAACAGCCGCATCTATCGCTCCGTCAATCGCGGGCAGAGCTGGACATTTGCCAGCACCCCAAGCATCCACTCGTTCGGCGTGGCCTTCGCCAACGGACAGGATGGGCTGGCGATCTTCAACCCGAACCAGTCGGGAACCGGAGCCGACATGGTGGCGATGTCCCGTAACGGCGGGCAGACCTGGACGGCAACGAAGCTCCCGTTTGCCGGCGCCGTGCCGCAGGGGGTGGCATTCCTTCCCCGCAGCACCAGGGGATTTATCGGCACGCAGAACGGCATCTACATGACAAGCGATTTCGGCGCCACATGGAAGCCGATGCCGATGCCGATCATCACCAATCAGGGATTTGCCTTTACCACGGTGATGGACCCGCTCGGGAATATCGCGGCATATGGAACAAACGCCCTTAACGAGATCATCCTCTACACGGAGGCATCAAGCGGCCCGCCGCCACTCTCCGCTCCCGACCTTACCTTGGCTCCCGCCGCGAGCGCCGGGGGGATGCTCTACCAGAATGTCCCGAACCCGTTCAACGCATCGACCACGATCCCCTTCGAGCTCCGAACGGCGGCCGATATCGAGCTGTCGCTGTATGACGCGCTTGGCAACCGGGTACGCGTGCTGGCGGGGGGAAGGATCTCCGCCGGAGCACACTCGGTAACGCTGGACGGCGCCGATCTGGCTCAGGGCGTCTACTATTACTCTCTCTCCGTCAATGGGGAGAAGATCAGCCGACGAATGCTGCTGGTACGATAATCAACAACACCGATTCGCGGGGAGAAGAGGGGAACCGATGAAGAAGATCGCGCGCGCGGTGCTGCTGCTTGGCCTTGTCTCCCTGCTGATGGATATGGCAAGCGAAATGCTCTATCCCGTCGGCCCGATCTATCTCACCGTAACCCTTGGCGCCTCAATGGCGTGGGTCGGGATCATTGAGGGGATCGCGGAGGCGGTGGCGGGGCTTTCCAAGGGATATTTCGGGGCGCTTTCCGACGCGACCGGGCGGCGGCGACCATTCGTCTCGCTCGGTTACGGGCTCTCCGCCCTCAGCAAGCCGCTGCCGGCGCTGCTGGCATCGGTGGGGGGAGTGCTGGGCTCGCGCGTGCTGGATCGTATCGGCAAGGGAATACGGACCGCTCCGCGGGATGCGCTGCTGGCAGGCTATGCCACGGCGGAGAATCGCGGCGCGGTCTTTGGCCTCCACAGGGCCATGGATACGGTCGGCGCGGCCATCGGGCCGTTGCTGGCGCTTCTCTATCTGGCCTGGCATCCCGGCGATTACGCCGCGCTTTTTCTGATCGCCTTCATCCCCTCAGCGCTCGCCGTTGCCACCACGTTTCTGGTACGCGAAACCACGTTTGTTCCGGCGGAGCGGAAGCCCGGCATCGGGCAATCGCTCAGGTTCTGGCGGGAGGCATCGGGATCGTACCGCTCGCTGGTTGTCTGGCTGACCCTGTTCGCCATCACCAACTCCAGCGACGCGTTTCTGATTCTCCGCGCCAAATCGCTCGGCTTCAGCGATGCGTGGGCCATCGGCGGGTATATCGGCTACAACCTGATCTACGCCGCCGCCGCGTTCCCCGCCGGCCGCCTTTCCGACGTCATCGGCAGGAGGTGGGTGATGGCGGCGGGGTTCACGATCTACGCCGCCGCCTACGCCTGCTTTGCGCTGGCCGGCGGAATCGCGGCGATCATCACCGGCTTTGCCCTCTACGGAATCTACGCCGCGCTGACCGAGGGGATATCCAGGGCATGGATCAGCGATCTTGTCCCAAACGAGCGGCGCGGCCTGGCGATCGGCCTTCAGACGACGCTTGCAAGCATGGGCGCTCTGGTCGCCAGCTCCTGGACCGGCATCCTCTGGAGCGCGACCGGGCCACGGATCCCGCTGCTGATCGCCGCCGGAACCGGGCTGGTGGTGGGAATCGGGCTGATGATCTACAGAGGTGCGGCCCG
>JBDSJW010000320.1:0-3512 GCA_039917235.1 Kapaibacterium sp. (SeqCode)
CGTGGATGACGTCCTTCAACAGTCTGCTAGAAAATCTTGTTGAAATCAGGATAGATCAGAATGCCGACGCGGGGCTGGCTTACTGAGAATTCCTGCTTCCGCTGCGGAAGCGTTCGCTCCCCCAGAATCGTCCCATAGCGCCATTCAGCCGTCGGCGCCACCGTTCCTAACGGGGTATCCAGGTTAAGCGTCACGCCGATTGCGACGCTCGGCCCCCAGTTGTTCTCCACCGAGGTCACGTATTTCTTCTGATCGAACTCATTCCGGGAGATCAGATAGCCGTCGATGCCGAAATCGTTATGGAAATAGGTAAGGCCGAGCGAGCCGTAGAGGGTGATCGTCTTCCGCGGGTTCGCGGTGAATCGCGCGCTGATATCGAACGTGTTATGATGATTCGGCGGCACCTGCATCCCCGCGTCCTGCGGGTTGTGGGCCACCGTGGCGATAAAGGAGGAATCGTACTGGTTGCCTGCCACCGTGACCGCCGTGTAGATAAGATCGATCTGCAACCAGTTCACGCCAAGCGGCTGAAGCGGAGCCACCGTCCCCCAGACGCCAAACCCGGTCGCCGTGGCATCGGTGCTGGCGCCCCGGATGTAGGACGACGAGGCGAAATGCGCGCCGATGCCGAACAGCTTGTGGAATGGAGGATCCTGCTTTGCCGTGGTATCTATCTCACGCACGGGCGCCGGCGATGCTGGCTGTGCGATGGCCCTGACGCCCGCCGCGCCGAGAAGTGCGATAAACAGGAGAGCGAGCCGGAAAAAACGTTGCGCGTTTGCTGTTGTCATCAATGTGATTGTCTCAATGGTTTCTCCTCGTATCTCGGCGATCTTCGCCGCAACAAGGCTGACATGGCCCGGCTCATTACGCTTCCCGCGGTACGGGACGGGGGTAAGATACGGGGCGTCCGTCTCGATCATGAACCGGTCAGCCGGGACGGAGCGGACAACCCCGTCGAGCGCTGAATTCTTATAGGTGATGTTTCCGGTAAAGGAGACCATCCCACCAAGATCCATGGCCCGCCGGAGCACCTCCTCACTGCTCGAAAAACAGTGGAGCTGGAACCTGAGCAGGCCATCCTGCTCCTCCTCGATAATCCTCATCAGATCATCGTCCGACTCGCGGTTGTGAACCACGGCCGGCAGGCCGGTCCGCTTCGCTATCCGAAGCTGATCCCGGAAGATTTCGTGCTGGCGCTCCTTTGGGGCGAACTCATAGTAGTAATCGAGCCCTATCTCCCCAATGGCAATCGCCTTCCCCACGGTTCCCAGCCGCTCGATCTCCAGGAGGTCATCCCCGTTGATCTCATGCGCGTGGTGGGGATGTACTCCAATTGCCACCTTCACTTCGGGAAACCGATCCGCCAGCGCCAGCGCCGGCGCGAACTCCGAGGGCTTCGTGGTGGGGACCACGATTGTTTCAACGCCCGCCTCCCGTGCCCGCTCGATCACCTGTTCGATATCATCGGCAAACCGGTCCACATAGATATGGGAGTGGGTATCAATCAGCGAGGGCATCGATCACCTCCGCCACATGCCCCGGGACTTTCACCTTTGGGAAGACCTTTGCGATCTTCCCCTTTTCATCGATGATGAATGTGGTCCGCTCGATGCCCATATATTTTCTGCCGTACATCGATTTTTCCTTCCAGACGCCGTAGGCCTGGCTGATCGCCGTATCCACATCCGCCAGCAGCGGAAATTCCAGCGATTCCTTCGCCGCGAACTTGGCGTGCCGGGCCGCCGTGTCGGGGCTGACGCCGAGAAGAACGGTGCCGCCGGCCGTTACGCGGGGTATATTGTCGCGGAAGTCGCAGGCTTCAGCCGTGCAGCCGCTGGTCATGTCCTTCGGATAGAAGTACAGAACGATCTTCCTTCCCCGATAGTCTTTCAAATGATGAACCCGGCCATTCTGGTCGGGCGCGGAGAAATCCGGAGCGGTGTCCCCGATCTGCGGCATGGTCATCCTTCCGTAAGATTGATTCCAAGAAGTATCCTGCGGTCGCGAATATAGATCAACGTACCGTTCCAGATAAAGAAGATATCGCTGCTCGGGCCGGGGGCCTCCCGCGTTACGATTTCGTGAACCACCGGCCGGTCCCCCTGGATCACGATCAGATGGGCATCCACAAGGTTGGCGAGCATCGCCTCGGGGGACCGTTTCGAGCGGTCGTGCGCGCCGATGACGACATATCCGCCATATTCGGCAACCTCCAGCGGGCCGCGGCGCTCCTTCAGCAGCCGTGCCGCGGCCTCCTCGATAATCGAATATCGAAGATCATCCTCCTCAAGCTCCTCGCTGTTGATCCACCCGCGAAGCCCGCTGATTGTGCCGCATGTCCGTTGAAACGCCTGCGCCCGCTCCACATTATCCCCTATCTCCTCCAGAATCTCCCCGGTGCGCGCATCGATCAGCGCCAGCGCATGCCAGTCAAACGTCTCCCCCCGCTGCGCCAGGGCTATCTCCTCGATGCCGCAGAGAATCCTGATGGAGTCGTTGCTCCAGAGCACCTGCCCGGTTCCGCAATCGACCGCCGTTGCTCCGATGGAGTTGGGCATATCCGGCCGTGGGAATCGATGGAAGATGGCGATCTCGCCGATGGTCATCTCCAGGGCTATCCACCACGGCTCATCGAGCGTCAGCCCGCTGAAAAGGACCTGGCCGGTTGCCGGGCGGATGGCGAAGAGGGAGAGCGTTTTCAGCTCGACATCGCGCGATTCGCCGATAATGATGCCGCCATCGGTCGGCTGAAGCTTCCAGATGATGGCGCCGGGAGCGATTTCCCAGGCGGGGGAGAGGGAGCGCCCGAATATGCGTTGTAGTAATTTCAAGCTCTGATCACCGCTTCTGGAGAGTTTCGTTCCGATGCTGGATGGAGGGAATTGGACCCGCCGGCAAGATACTCCGATCGGTCCGATAACGGAACAACCGCGCCTGAGCTTTTGAGCGTCAGGCGCGGCCGTCCTTCATTATTCATGGTCGTCATGCTTCGGTCTGTTGCGGGAGGATGGGGCGTGCCCTGGTTCTCTCACGCTCCCTTTCAACCACCGCCGTGCCCGGAAATCCCGGGCCGATAGAGCTCAGCTCCGCCGATCCGGCCTGCCACCGCGTCCCCCTTTCGGCTTGAAGCCGCCGCCACCAGGACGCCGCTCGCCGCCGCCGAATCCACCGCCACCAGGCCTGCGTTCGCCACCACCGAAGCCGCCGCCACCGGGACGTCGTTCGCCGCCACCAAAGCCGCCTGGCCGCCGTTCACCCCCCCCCTCGCGACGCTCACCACCGCCGAAACCTCCCTCACGCCGTCCGCCGCCACTAAAGCCCCCGCCTCCCGGACGTCGTTCACCGCCGCCAAAGCCACCACCTCCCGGACGTCGTTCACCGCCACCAAAGCCCCCGCCTCCCGGACGTCGTTCACCGCCGCCACTGAATCCCCCTTCACGCCGTTCGCCGCCGCCAAAGCCACCACCGGGCCGCCGCTCACCGCCGCCACTGAATCCCCCTTCACGCCG
>JBDSJW010000321.1:0-4755 GCA_039917235.1 Kapaibacterium sp. (SeqCode)
GGACAAGCCCGCGCCCCTCCATGCTGTGATGTTCCTGCGTGGTCGCCAGCTCGTAGTTATCATCGGTCGGCGTGATGGTGGCCCCCAGCGCATGCCACGGCGAACCCGATGTGCGGATGGCGTAGACATCGAACCCGGTCTTTGTCCCTACGTTGCCGGCACGCGTCCTGCCGTAGCCGAAATAGAGCGTCCCGGAACCGGCGGCGTGTCCCGGCGTGATCCAGACCGGCACCCGCTGCGCGTACCCGCCGATCTTCACCTCCACCATATCGCCATTCTCCAGCTTCCGCGCCTCGGCGGTGGCCGGCGCTATCAGCAGCGCGTTGTCCCAGCAGAGTTTGGAGAGAGGCTTCGGCACTTCCTGGAGCCAGCCGTTGTTGGCGTAGCGTCCATCATGGATCGATGGATCGGGACGGAAGATGATGTCCAGCGTGTTCCCGCCGGCCGCCACCACGGGGGCCGGTTTCGGAAGCGACGCGACAAGATCCCCCTTCAGCGAAAGTCCCTTCGGCGCAAACGCCGTCCCCGCCACAAACCCATCGAACAGCGCCTTCTGCCACCCCTTCCCGAAATCCCCCTGCATCCTGGCTCCCGACTTCCCGGCCACCCCCGACTTCCCGGCCAACACTGATGAATCGCTCCCCGTGGAGGCCGATGCCGTGCTTCCGCTCCCCTTCCAGTAGTTGCGGACCAGATCGTAGACCGACACCCCGGACTGGCCGAGGAGCGCGGCAATGATATCGTGGGATGATTTTCCGCCGTACATCGGGGCGATCAGCGGCTGGATGATGGAGACCGTGCCGTCGTGCGCGCGGGCATCCCCCCAGGTTTCCAGATAATGATTCTCCGGGATATGCCACTGCGAGAGACGCGATGTCTCGTCATCGTACATGCTCAGGTGAATCCGGTTCCGAACCGTGGCGTAACGCTCGCTGAACCTGAGATCGGCCGGGGCGTTGAACACCGGGTTGCCGTCAAGCACCAGAAGCGTCGTCACCCGCTTGGCGTCGATATCGGCGGCAAGATCGGCGAGCGATGCAATCTGATTGATCGGGCTGGAGACGACCGGATCGGTATAGATCACGGTGGCCCCCACGTTGCCGAGCGCCTGGTTCATCGCATGCGCCAGCGCATGGACGGCCGGCGCCTGCTCATCACCGGCAACCACGATCCCCTTTCCGCGGTTCGCCTGAAGCTCCTTCGCAATCGTGGCGATCATCCCGTCGGTCGCGGCGGCCGTTCCCGCCGGGGCAACCCCAAGCGCGGCTGCAAGCGACCACGCGAAATTCTCCAGTTCCGCCGGACGGAGCGCGCGACGGTGATCGGCCATCGCCCCCGTCACGGTCGGCGTGGTCTCCACCATGTACAGGCGGTTCATCTTCTTCACGCCGGAGCTGACGCGGCGCCCGTCGGCAAACTCCCGCGCATACCGGAGCGATCCGGGCATCGACGCCATAAAGTCCGCATCCAGCGAAACCACGACGTTGGCGCCGCTGAAGCGGTAGGTGGTCTCCACCACATCACCAAACGCAAGGCGCGCCCCCTCGCGAACATTATCGCGGGAGGTCGGCTCGTACTGATGCCATTTGGCCGCCGGATAGGCGGTAAGGAGCTGATGAATCTGATCGGCCAGCGTCGGCGATGTAATCGTCTCGGTAAGGACCCGAAGCCCCGCGCCGCCATCCGCCTTCCACTCGGTCTGCTCGGTCACGATCATCTGGAGGAACGCTTCCCAGGTGCTGATCTCACCACGGCGCAGTACGCTCTGCGAGCGATCGGGATCGTACAGGTTCAGGATGGAGGCCTGCATGATGGCATCGGCCGCGCCAAGGCTGGAGGGATGATCCGGGTTCCCCTCGATCTTCGTCGGACGGCCGAGATGGCTTTCCGCCAGGACGCCGACGGCATATCCGCCGCGCTGCGCCACGGTCGCGAAGAAGAGCGGGCGCCCCGGCACAAACTGTTCCGGCGCCTTCACATAAGGGACGATCTGCTCATCCGGCTGCACGGTACATCCGGCGATACCCGCCACGCCGCCAAAGGCGAGCGACGCCCCCATCAGCTTCAGGAAGCCGCGACGGGAAACCGGGTCCTGCCATTCGGTGGCGCCATCCGGGAACTCCTTCTGGAGCATATCCTGGAAATCCCTGCTCCCGGCCAGCTCATCAAGGCTGCGCCAGTATTCCTTCCCCGTGTTTTCCGCCAGCTTCCTGCGAAGGGCGGTGATATCGAGCGAAAACGGCTCGGGTTGCGGCGCGGCCACGGCATCGGCGTCCAGCACGGGAAGCGCCAGGGCGGCGGCATCGGCATGCTCGATCTCGATCCTTCCATATTCGCCGTTCGTCTCCGAACGCGGATCGCTGGATGGGGTGGGCTGTTCGGTATCTATACTCATTACCGGTGACAGATAGAACAATTAGTGAGTTGCTTGATGTTGACCTTATAGTCATGGACGAGCTTCGGGCCAAGGACGCTCTGGCCTTCGGCCGGAACATATCCCATCGTAAAGACCTCCTCGCGCGGGCGGATAAACTTCTCGGGGTTGCGGTGACAGTTCAGGCACCATTCCATCTGAAGCGTATTCGCCTTTGCCATCAGCGGCATTTTATCGACACGACCGTGGCAGCTTTCGCAGCCTATTCCCTTGGCAACATGGATGCTGTGGTTGAAATAGACGAAATCGGGGAGATCGTGCACACGTATCCATTTAATCGGGTTGCCTGTGCGATAGCTTTCGCGCACCGGCTCCAGAAGCTTTGCATTCGTCCAGATCTGCGAATGGCAGCTCATGCAGGTTTCCGTTGGCGGAAGCCCCGCGAAGGATGATTTTTCCACCGTCGTGTGGCAGTACCGGCAATCGATTCCCAGCCCCGCCACATGATGCTCGTGACTGAACTGAACCGGCTGATCGCGCACCACCGTGGCCTTCGTCACATAGGGAGAACGATAGATCTCCGCCATGACAAATAATCCCCCCACCAGTAAAAAGAGGATTCCGAAGATGCTGACCCTCGAAAGGGTATTGGTGCTTGGATGAAATATCTGAGCCATTGTTCGAGCTAGTCTATATCATTGCACCGAGTGCATTTATTTGCATCCTTGAATTATTATTCAAGCGCTTCCGACTGAGCATTGCCGCGATGCGGGATCGCGTTTGGAGAGATTCGGCGGACCGGAAAACCGGCAGTGGCGCGCAACAAGCATTTAATGCGCTACCTGTAGACTCTTAATTTAATGACAAACGATTCATATAATCCCGCCACGAATGTGACATCTTGTAGCCCACCCGCAAAAAGGCGCGGCTACGGGGTTTCCGGGCCATCAACTCATTCCATCACACCAGATCATCGCCCCGTTAAGCGAACATGATCATCATTATTTCATAATTCCAGGAGATGCAACGAATTACATCTGAAAATTGCGAACAAATCGTCAGAAATTTTTTTTCTAAAAAACAGCTCGCGAAAAATGATACTCCGCAACCCCATCACCGTTTTCCGTTTTTTCAACGGAGCCAACGCGGCATTCTTATTCCATGTCCCGAGGGGAGAAATAAAAAAATCCGCGCATTGCCGAGGGCACAAATCATTTCGCTTTTACTATATGCTGATGCGGGACCGGATATCCGGGCGAGAGTGGGGGGGCTGGAGAAGAGGAGCCGGACCAACATCGAGGTCAATCTACCTGGTCCGGCTCACGCAATTCATGATCTATGTCATGGTTTACGAACTATAACGTCTCAGTGAGACCCTTCCGATGGAGTGGAATCACCGGCTCCGGGCGTTCTGGTATAGGAAGTGCCGCGCTCGTATCCGCGACGGAAGGAGGGCTGTTCGTAGTAGTCGGCATCCCTTGATCGGAGCTTGGGAAGGGATTCCTCGTAGGAATGTCCGCGCAGTTCGCCGTCAAGCGCCCGCTCAAATCCCCGGCGGTAGACCGGTTCATCCTTATCGAAATCGCCGCCGGCGGCGCGGTAGCTGGCCGCCTCCGAATCGCGAAGGCTTCCCCACCAACTGTTCCTGGCGGCATCGATGCTCTCGGCGCCCGCGGCGGAAAGCTCGGTGCGCGCGGCTTCGGCCAGATTGTCATCCGCCATCACCAGCACCACGGACCTGCCGTGCCGCAACGCCTCCTCATACACGAACAGCTCATCGGTGGGAAAACCGTGGTCCAGCTTGGACTCCAGATTCTCACCGGCCGCCGCCCCGGCCACCGCCCCTCCGGCCCCGCCGAAGAGGGAGATTGCCGCAAACCCTATCGCCGCAATCGGGCCGACTCCCGGTATCAGGAGGCTGGCCGCCGCCGCTCCAAGCGCAGCGCCGGACGCTCCGCCAACAACCGCGCCAAGCGCCGAGCCCATTCCGGGCGCCTCCCCCTCGGTGGTGGGAACCGTGCCAAACTGTGCATCGGGATGCTCCGGCGTAAGGAAGCTGATCTGATCATCATGGATGCCGACGGACTTCAGGCGAGTGATCGCCTTGGCCGCATCATCACGCGAAGTGAAAACCCCTGAAATGCTTTTCATATCATCCTCCTTTGAATTCTCCAAAACCCTTAAATCTGTATCAATGCCTGGAAGTGCCCAAAGCATATGCCAAAGGGAGGCTCGCGACCCGATTTCTCGGATGAAAAATGATGGGGCTGGTGGCGGAAACGGCGAAGGGCACCATATGGCGCCCTTCGCGGCTGTTTCATCACCCAGCAGACTGTTGAATTACTTCGAAGACACAGACTGTTCAACAACGATCAGATGCA
>JBDSJW010000322.1:0-3615 GCA_039917235.1 Kapaibacterium sp. (SeqCode)
CGAGCAGTTGAGGATTGTTCGATGATGGGGATGATGGGGGGGGATGGGCAGTTCGTGAACTCCCCTTACTGCCGCTACGCCCGGATAGTACAGGGACAGTTCGTGAACTGCCCCTACCATACGATGATCCCTCTTTCAGCCGACGGCCGCGGCGGATTGCCTTTGCCGCGATCAACAACCGACACGCAATGTCCCGTACGATTATCTTCCTGGCGCTGCTGCTGCTGGCGCGCCTCCCCCTTCCGGCGCAGGATACCACATCCCTGCCCGATACTCCCCGCGCGGATGCTCCCGTCGTGGATCCGGGTGCCGTGGAGCCGCTCCCCGGTGAGCTGATCAGCACATGGTTCAGAGTGGGGATGTACGGTGGTTACGGGGTGAATTTTCACGATACGAAGGCGACGGTGTTCACCGGCGGCGGGGAGTGCGGGGCGTTCAGCAACGGCAACGGGCGTGGGCTGGCGGCGGGGATGTTCCTGGAGGTCCCCGTCTCGGGAACATGGCTCGATCTGGTTGCCGGCGCCACCTACGCGCAGCGCGGCGGAACGTTCGGCGAAGTGCAGACCGGCGGGCTTCCGGTTCTTGACCCCAACAGCGGCCGGTATGTGGAGCTGGAACGGGTCCATCGCTATACGGCCGATCTCCCCTATGTCCTGGCGGAGCTTGGCGTACGGATGACCCCGATCGCGGCGTTTCCCATCTACCTCCGTCTCTCCGGTTCGCTCGGCATCCCCAGCTCACAGGCATCGCATCATCAGACCGAGGAGATACTCTCCCCTTCCGGCGTCCTTTATCCCGAGACCAACACCACCATCCGCGATGTCTCCGCCGGGCCGATCCAGGATGTCGGATCGCTGATTCATCTCTCCGGTGCCATTGGCTATCCCTTCCCGCTCAGCTCCCGCCTCACGGCATCACCCGAAGTGAGCTATTACTTCCCGCTGAACGATGTGACGCCGAACTACCGCTGGCGGATCGCCTCGGCACAGGGGGGGATCGCTCTCCGCTTCGCGTTCGGCAAGACGCAGGATGAGCCGGTGATACCCCCACCGCCGCCGCCGAAGGAACAACCCCCCGCCATCGCTGAAACTCCTCCGCAGCCAACCGCGGTGATCGCGGCGGTGTCGGCGCAGAAGGTGGAGATTCTGGAGACGGTGGTGACGGAGACCTTTCCGATTCTCCCGTACATCTTCTTCGACAGCGCAAGCGCGGAGCTTCCGGCCCGATACAACAGGCTGAGCGATACCGCCGGCTTTACCGAGCAGATGCTTCCTCACCGCTCGCTGGGCGCATACTATCATATGCTCAACGTGATCGGGAGCCGTCTGGCGCGCGATCCCTCGGCAAAGATCACATTGAACGGTTCCACCGATGGGAGCGAGGGCTCCACGGCCGGCGGTGGCAACAACCTGGCTCGTGCCCGGGCGCAGGGGGTGAAGGATTATCTGATGAACGTCTGGGGGATCAACCCATCGCGCATGGCCGTGACCACCAGCCCGCTGCCGAGCAATCCCTCCAGCCTCCAGGTTGCCGAGGGGGCCGAGGAAAATCGTCGCGTGGAGATACAGTCCGTCAGCGACAACGTGCTTCATCCAATCCTCTTCGAGCGCTTCAACGAGCATTCAATTACGCCAAGGCAGATCGCCTTCTCGATGAGCGGCGCCAGCCCCGCCGGGATAGGGAAATGGAGTCTTGATGTCTTCGCCGGAGCGAAAAGCGTCTGGCATGCCGAGGGAAAAGGGACGCCACCCACGATGATCCCGTGGGAGCTTGATCTTGAGACCGCCGCCCGGATGGCGACGGAACTGACCGGCGAGCAGTTGCTGAAGTGCCAGTTGACCGTAACCGACAACAACGGGCAGAACGGGATAGCGGAGTACGCGCAGCCGGCGCGGAAATCGCTGAGCCCCTTCGAGATAAGCCGTCTGAGCCTGATCGTGTTCGATTTCGACAAGGCCACGATCAACACGCAGAACCGGAGGATGATCTCCTCCTTCGTCGCGCAGTCCATGCAGCCATCGTCAACATCGACCATCGTGGGATCAACCGACAGGCTGGGAGAGCTGGATCACAACAAGCAGCTCTCCACGGATAGAGCGATTGCCGTGCGCGACCTGATGCTTGCCGAGCGTTCCACGGCGAAGATCACCAGCGTGGAGGGGGTGGGGCCATCGCGGCTGCTGTACGACAACGCGGTCCCGGAGGGACGTTACTACTGCCGCACCGTCACGGTTGAGATGCGGACGCCGATTGAGTAGTAAGGTCGATGTTGCGTTGGTTCTGTCGCGTCGCTTCGTCGCGTTGATCCGTCGTATCGCGTTGGTCCGTCGTATCGGTTCTGTCGTGTCGCTTCGTCGCGTTGATCCGTCGGGGCGGGTTTAAAACCCGCCCTTACAAAATGTTCGGACAAAACGTTCCGATACTTATTGACGTTCATTGACTCCCACCAACTCTCACTGACATTTATCAATATTCACCACCGGGAACCAAATAACCACTATCGGCTCTAACCCGCCTGTACGCTGCTTTCCATGTCTCCGCGGGACGGAGAGCGGCACATCGAAAAAATCAACAATCGATAATCAGGAACATAGAGCCATGAATAAAATTACGGTCGGAATATTTGCGATAGTCACCGCATCGGTCATGATGATGACCGGATGCCAGAAGGATAATCCCGTCGCCAGCGACACATCGGGCATCGCCACGGAGGATGCGGCCAGATCGGTTGCCGGAGCGGTTGGGCAGGACAACGGCGGAGCGCTCGATCAGGCCAGCGACGTGGCCGATCTGGCGGGCGCCCAGGGAATCTCCGGCGCGGCGGATCTGCTGGTTGACAAATACGGCAAGCTGGCGCTGGCAACCACTGTCGATACCACATACGATCCATCCACCGGAACATGGACGCTCAACCTTTCCCGGACCCGCGGCACGGTGGGGGGAACATTCTACGCCGCCATCACGCGGACTTATGTGTTCCAGTTCCTGAACAGCAGCGGCCAGCCTCAGAAATACTGGCGGGTGATCGGGACAAGCGGGATCGATACCGCCAGCAGCATCAAATTTGATATCACCGCCGGGACCGGCGAGCATCACGCCATCGGCTACTCGCAGAAGCTCAACGGCGTTCATGGAAGCTGGGTGGTGACCGGCACCAACACTGATACGATCACGATCAACGGCACCTACAGCCGCTCGGCGGTGGACACGATAACCACGCGCAGCGCGGTGCGGACGCTTGATCATACCATCAGCCTTGCCATGGCAAATGTGAGGGGACCGCGCTCCAGTCGCGGCAACATGGCGGCCAAAACCGGCGGGACCATCACCGGAACCTACAGCGCGGTGGCAACCTTCTCGCGCGGATCGCTTTACAGCGACAAGACGATCAACCGGGACTTCACCATCACGCTCGGCAGCGGCAACTCCACGATCAACATCGGGGGGAAGGTGTTCACCGGGGTCCTTTCCAGCGGCGATCTGAACCCGTAACCGTTCAACAGCCTCTTATCGAGAGGATGATCAAAGGGGGATTGCCCGGCGGAGGCGGTCTCCCTTTCTCGTGTATCGGAGATCATTTCGGGCTTCGGCACTTCGCGCGGTGGCTTGTTCGTC
>JBDSJW010000323.1:0-4511 GCA_039917235.1 Kapaibacterium sp. (SeqCode)
GGTCATGACATGCGGCGTCCCATCGGCAAGAAGCCGTCCCTTGTCCGCCAGCCAGAGAACGCCGCCATTGGCGCGAATCATCCGGAACTCGATATCCAGCTCGATCCGCTCGCTGATCGACCGCTCCATTTCCAGCCGAACCCGTTCACGATCGTCGGGATGCACGTGCGCGATAAAGTCGGCAATGGTATGAATGGTGGCACTTGAGGAAGAGCCGAAGAGCCGGTCCATCCCCTCATCCCAGACGATGGCATCGTTATCGATATCCCAGCGATAGGTGCCGGTGCCGGAGGCAAGAAGCGCAACGCGCAGCCGCTCCTCCTGCTCGCGCAGTACCTGCTCGGAGCGCCGCACATCGGTCATGTCCACCGTCACGCCATCGAAATGGAGGGGGTTTCCCGCGTCATCGTATCCGCACTGCCCGCTCGCCATGATCCATCGCGTCAGGCCGTCGGGGCCCTGGGTGCGGTATTCCACTTCGTATTTTGAATGCGTGGCAATTGATTGTTCGATCGCCATGCGGGTTGGCTCCCGATCATCGGGGTGAAGAAGCTCGTAGAAAAGGCCGATGGTGACATCCACGTCCGGCGCAAGGCCGAAGTGCTCCTTGCACTTATCATTCCAGATCAGCCGGTTGAACGGGAGATCGCAATACCATGTGCCCAGGCCCGATGCATCCACGGCAAAGCCCAGGCGATCGTTGGCCTGGCGCGCCTCCAGCTCCGCATGTTTCAGCCTGCTGAGATCGATCATCGCGCCGATCATCCTTATCGGCCGGCCGACGGTATCGCGCATGACATAACCGCGATCGAAGATGTGGATCTGCTCGTTATTCCCCTGGAGGAAGCGGTACTCCTCCGTCCACAGATCCCGCGTTCCCGCGATAGCCTCGTCGATGCTGTTCCGCACCCGATGCAGATCATCGGGATGGATATGGTCAAACCACCAGGCGGCGGTTGGGGCGATTGCATCGCCGGGGAAGCCAAACAGATCGCTTGCCCCCTGGCTCCGCCAGACGCGATCATCGGCCAGATCCCAATCCCAGATCACATCGTTGATGGCGCGGGTAAGCACGGTGAACCGGCTCTCGCTGTCACGCAGCGCCTCCGCCGTCCGCTTCCTCTCCGTCACATCACGAGCAAGGATTGAGATGCCACTCTCCGACGGGGAGGCATCGAACTCAAACCAGCGGTCGTACATGCCGGAATAGATCTCGAAGTGGACCGGCTCCCCGGTCTCCGCGGCGCGATGAAGCTCCTGGTAGAAAACTCCATTGACGGTAAACGGAAACCGCTCCCAGATGGAGACGCCGATCATCTCCTCCGGCTTCTGCCCCATGAACGTCGCGGCCAGCCGGTTGACATAACGATAGCGCCACTCGCGGTCGAGAATGATAAACACCTCCTCCACATCCTCCAGCACTCTCGGTATATCCGATTGCCTCGGGAGATCGCGCGGTGCGGCGGATGCACGGAGCCAGGCGGTTATGCGCGCGCGCGTCTCGCGGATGGAGAGCGAGCCGGGGAGAGCATCGCTGGCGCCGGCTTCCAGGGCGGCTATCCGCGCTTCCTCCTCCTCCAGCCCCATCACCACGACCGGCACATCCGCGGCATTTTTTATCGCGCGGAGATATTCCAGCCCTTCATCATCCGAGGCCACGGCAATGACAAGATCCGGCCGCAACCGGCGAACCCGGTCGGCTATCACGGCCGCGTCGGTAACCACATGAAGATCGCCCAGCCCTTCAAGGGCACGCTCAATTTCACCCCCCTCATTCTCCGTTACCACGACCACGATCCGCGCCAATTGCTTCTCCAACAGTTCTCCCTTCCTGATCCTAATGATAGGGGAGCCTCCCCGTGATCCCTTTCCGGGGAGGCGTATCGTCATCACATCTCGCGACATACTCCGGGAAACGGAATCGGCGTCACGGACGCATCAGAAGCACACGGCGGGAGAGGAGCTTCTCGCCGGCAATGTACTGCACAATGTAGACGCCGGACGGCTGGCCGCCCAGATCGACGTTCATGCTCCGGGCGCCTCCCTGCAACACCATCGCCGTCACCTCGGTTCCCAGCAGCGTCATCACGCGGAGGCTGGCCTGCTTCCCCGCCGCAACCGATGATGCGGGAAGATCCACCGTCAGCTCCCCCGTTGTCGGGTTTGGGAAGACCGCGAAGGCGTTATCGGCGCCGGCGCTCCCCTCATCGACCGAGGAGAGAGTGGAGGAGACGGAGAAGGGGATGATCTCCCGATCGCCGAAGTTCGCCAGATGGTTGGTGGAGTTGGCGTTGGCGATCGTCTGGTTCCTGTTGTCCTTCAGGAGATAGTAGCCGGGGGTTGAGCCCTGATAGATGGGATAGAGCCCGTCGCCGATCTGAAGATCGGTGATCACGAACTGGTAGCAGCCGTCGGCCAGTTTGAACGTATCACGAATCAGCTTGTTGTCGTCGAAGCCATCACGCTGATAGAGAACTGTTCCGTCCAGCGCGCGCACCTCGTAGGCAATGCCGTTGGTGGTCCCGCCGATCGCCGGCACATCGTCGGTCTTCAGCGTCAGGTAGACGGTGCTGGAGTAGGTATGCGGAACCGTGTAGGTTGATGTCATCGCGTTGTTCGATGGATACTCATCGGCCACGCCGTTCGGGTTCTCCACGGTCGCTGTAAAGCGCCCATCGCCGGTGCCCAGATCGATGCCGGGAAGGCTTACCTCCGCGGTCTCCATAAAGGGGAGATTCCCCTTCCACTTGTAGCTCCCCGATGCCCCGCCGCTGACGCCGTAGTTGATCGTAAGATCGGTAAGGGTCTTCGCGCCGGTGTTCCTGATAACGATCAGCGGGTTCGCGTCGCTACAGATGGGGTTCATCCTGCGATAGCGGAACTCCTGGCTCGGCGTCCTGATCTCGTCGATCGTGGCGTCGTTCTGGAAGTTCGGCCCGGTGGCGTACATCACCTGCGCGTGGACGATATAGGTTGCCCCATGCGAGAGATCATCGTTGACAAACGGCTCCATGTTGTAGTCGATCACGGCGGGCTTGCCGGGGGTGACAAACGGTGTGAGATCATACACATTCGGTCGGACATCGGAGCCGGGGCACCAGCCGCCGCGCTGGAAGTACCAGGTGCCGGCCTGCGGATAGACCGGGTTCTGGCCGCAGTCATCGCGCCAGAGATGCTGGGTGAAGCGCTGCGTGCCGTTGACATCAACCGAGTGCGTCTTGTTGGAGAACTCCGCGGCGTTCTCCGTGCCGCCGAACCCATGCCCGGTGGTCGTGATCTTCAGCGACGTGGAGGTGGATGCCGGATCGATCGTGACGGTCTTCGGCGGCAGATGGTTTTCGATAGGATCATTCGGGTTGCCGTAGGCGAAATATCCATCGTACAGATTCTCGATCCTGAAGACATCCTTTGCCGGCGTCCCCTCCACCATCTCGAAATCGAGCGTGAAGAGCGATCCCTGGGAATATCCGTCGTAGAACGAGCGGATATCCACGGAGTCGTGCAGCAGATAGGCGTAATCGGTGACATCGAACGTCCAGATGAACTCCTGCCCCTGCGGGAACCATTGGCCGTACGGGGTGATCAGCCGCCCCATCTCGAACTCCTCAAGCACCTCGAACGGCACATAGGTATCCCTGTAGGAGAGATGCAGGACCGAATCCCCCTTCACGTAAAACGAATCGGTGACGGCACCGGCGGCGTTGTAGCGACGGTTGTAATATCCGGCGGGCCAGACGTTCGTTGAATCGGTGGCGTTGAAGGGATGCGCCGGATCGCGGAAGAAGATCACCTTCACCGGCTTGTTGGCGGCGGAATCGGTCAGCTTGGTCTTGCTGTTGTACGTATAGGTCCGCGTGGTATCGCGACGGAACGGGAGCGAATCCTTTGTGCCGCCATCCACGGTAAAGCTGGGGGCTTTCTGAATGGATGAATCGATCTTCCCCGTATGGCGTTCCAGGAAGACGTTGGTGGTGTAATCCCACTGTCCGCAGGTTCCGGTCGGGCACTTCAGGTGATAATGCATCAGGATCTTCTCATACCGATGATCCTTTCCCGGGAATATCCCCCACCTGTTCTGGCTTCCGTAGTAGGTCCAGAGATATTGATCGAACACCTTCACCCTGGCGGTATCCCCGGGCTTCGCGAACGCGGAGATGGCGCCGAGAAGGAAGATGCTTATTGCGATAACGGCCAGTGCGAAGCGGATCGAAACCGTGTACATCGTTCTCAAGGATCTCATAGATCGCCGGAGTGGAATAGATGATTGATTGAAGTGCCTATCACCCCGATGATCCGATCGGGGCCGCGGTTGGAGCGGTAGCGGCGCGGGCGGGAAACGCCGGGGATGGCGGATCGCGCGCGCGCATGAAGCGGGAAACATAGCACCACGCGAATCGAGAACCAAGCGGTCGCAACGGCATGTGGCGACGATGCTGCCAGCCCGGAATTGCGGACGATAACCTGATCTTGCGGAAATATCCCTGTACCCGATTTTTCCGGTGTCAGGGGCG
>JBDSJW010000324.1:0-5688 GCA_039917235.1 Kapaibacterium sp. (SeqCode)
TTGGGAGGGACGGGGGGGGCCAGCCGTGCAAGCTGCTCGGCGGTGGGATGGACAACAATCTCATCGGACGATCCCACGGCGGTAACCGGGGATGCGGGATCAAGATCGAACCTGACGCGCATCTTGATCATCTGCATCGCCGGGCGCCCTTTCTTGACGGCCGGGGCAAACCGCGTCGCCTCGATCACATCGCGAACATGGTTTGCAAGCATCCTCGTCTCCCCGAACTGCTCGGACATCACGGTTGCCCTGCCAGTATCGCTTATCATCACGCTGAGCGTTACCATGCCGCTGATGCCGGCCGCGACAGCCGTATCCGGATAATGGAGTTGATGCTCAAACCTGATCCTGTCGAACGATGGCAACGCCTCGGCTCCGAAGAATCCGCCGGAGACCGGCTGTGCCTGAAGGTTGAGGGCAAGGAGGAGGAAGGCAAAAAGAGGGATAAGTTGCCGCATAACTGAACTTGTATAAATGCAGTTCCCATCACGGGAACGGGACGCTCATCGACAATATAGCCTCTGCGGGGAAGAGTGCAAGAGTGGGATGGCCCGGTATTCAACCGGAACAGCGGGCAGAGCACGAGCGTTTATCCCGCCGGAACTTTCCTTTCCCCCGGGGATGCGCCGGGGCTGGCGGACGTGAGCGATATCATTTAAACCGGAATCTCCAGTGTTTCTACTCGGTCGGCCCTCCGCTGAAACCATACGGGATTTTATCGCCGGCCAGCATCCGCTGCCGTTTACCTACCCGGAGGCGGGGGCAACGCTGCATGGAGCGCCGGACGGCTACAGGGTGGCGCATCACAGAGTCCGCATCGGGACCGGGGCTGAGGATTTCGAGCGGGGCAGGCGCGCGATAGAGCGGTGGACGATGTATGATCTCGGCTGGGGGAGCGTTGTTCCGGCAGACGCGCCGATTCGTCCCGGGGAGACCGTGGGGCTGGTGATACGGAGCTGGTTTTTCTGGTCGCTCAACGCGTGCAGGATCATCTATGTGCGGGATCTTGAGGATGGCCCGGTGGCGCGGTACGGCTTCGGGTTCGGCACAACGCCGGAGCATGCGGTGACTGGCGAGGAGCGCTTTACGGTGGAATGGGACAGGGCTGATGATTCCGTCTGGTACGATATCTTCTCCTTCTCACGCCCCAACCATCTACTCACGCGAATCGGATATCCGCTGCTGCTGCATATGCAGAAACGCTTTGCCAGGGATTCCGCGGCGGCGATGATCCGCGCCGTGTCGGATGATCGTCGCCTACATAATCAATCGCCTACGCCGTGACCGAGGCAATCGAGCGGATCGCCTCGGAGATCTGCGACGGGATCGCCTCCATTGCCTCATCGATCGTATCCATGCGAACCGTGACCCTGAGCGCCTTCAGCCCCTGCACCCCCTGAAGATCCTCCAGCTCCACCTCCTCGATCCCCTCGGCCAGATATCCCGACGCCACCAGGAACTCGATATACTCCGCGTATTCCTGCGCCTCGCGTCCCTGCGAGTAGACGATGGCGATCTTCCCCGGCTGCGTCAGCCGCTCCGATGTCCCCTTGATCGTCGCCTTGTCGATCCGCTTCTTGATGATCTCGTAGCGGATGTTGTAGGCGCCGTCCACATCGAACTGCTTCTCATCCAGGCGGAACCGGATGGAGAGGGGGGTGTGCTGCACCAGCACCAGATGAGTGGTATCAAGCGGCACGGAGAGTCGTGGCTTGATCTTATCGCCGGCGCGGGCAAGGCCGCACATCACCATCAACTGCCAGAGCCGCAGTTCTCGCAGGTAGAGAGGATCGAACGTCCCATGTTCCACCAGCGGCGCCCCGACGTAGATGCTCATATCGATCCCGTCGGTCTCGTGCTTCTCGAAATAGTGCGGGAAGATATTCTGCGCGCGGTCCTCCTCCACCTCGATATACGCGGCGCATGTGCGGTTGATCTGCGCCATGCTCTCCTCATACTGCCGCCGCCGGTCGTAGAGGATGCCAAGCTCCGGCTCGATCGCCGCGCGATAGTTCGCCACGCCGCGCGCCGCGCCGTCGCCAAAGGTTTCAAGGTGATCGAAGAGCGGCTCCACCTCCTCCTGAAGGAACGCCAGCACATTTGCCTCATCCCCCGCGCCAAGCCCTTTCTCGATGGCGTTGATATGCCGTTCGATACGGAAGGCAAGATGGGAGAGGATGGAGAGAGCCCTGTCCCGCCGCGCCGCGCGCATCACCTCGCGGGCCAGCTTCAACTGGCTTACAAGATCCTGCTGGATGGCAATGTTCCGCTGCGTGGAGGAGCCGCGAACATCGGTGACGTTGTAGAGCGGATAGACGCCGTTGAAGAGGATCGGCTCCGGCGTGGTCTCCGCGCCGCTGTCCTGCCGCGCGATGATGTTCAGCGCCGCCTTCCGGAACCGCCATTCCACCGACGGGTGAATTGCCGTGTATTCCTCACGGATAATCCGCTGGACCCGGTTGTTCAGCTCCTCGATGCTCCGCTTCACCGCGATTGCGAAAAGAGGGAGCACCTCGTTCAGCCGCAGGGCGTTGATCCTGTTCATATCCCCCGGCACCGGCGAGAGGATGTAGAGGAGGCCGACCACCGAATCGCGATCGCGCAGCGGCGCCACGCACATGTTCGCATATCCCTTCGCCAGCGTTCCCTCCTCAATCTCCGTCCGGTCCGGCCATGTCCGCAGATCGTCGATAAACTGAATCTCCCCGCTCCGCAGCGCGCGGTCGTAGATGGAGCCGTTGAACTCCGCAAGCCGGTAGCGGACCGAATCGGTGAAGATGCAGCGGTTGTCGCTCTTGCGATGCGTGTTGAGCAGCAGGACCTGATCGCCATGAATGGCGCTGAGCCCGAGCGAAATCTCCGGCTTGCCGAGGATGGTCCGTACGCGCGTCTGAAGTTCGGTGAACCGTTCGCGCGTGGAGAGGGAATCGTTTTCAACAAGATCGCGGCGGAGGATGGAGAGCGCTTCCTGCTCGGTGACATCCACCGCGTTGATGATCATAAAGCCCTGAAACTGGAATTTCTCCGGCGGCAGGAGCGTTCTCCAGAGCGCGTTGTTGTTCGGCTCCGCCAGCAGTCGTGCCCGTTCCTCCGGGGCAAGCACCGGCGCATCGCCGATGGTGATCACATCGAGAAAGCGGGAATCGAAGGAGACTTTGTAATAGCGATCGAGCCCGGTTTCGGTATCGGCCAGGCCGATGACAAGGGAGTAATCGGTATCGATATCGAAACCATAGAGCCTCTTCGCGAGCATGAAGTAGGCGCTGATTCCTCGGTCCAGGCCGCGGTTCCGCTTCCCCTCCTCCAGGCGGGGGGCAAAGGTTCGGTCGATATCATCGAACAGCCGGTCGAACGCCGGCGTGGCGTAGAATTTTCTGAAGCCGTACGGATAGAACGCCGCGGAGATATCCCGCTCCCAGAACGTCGGCGGGAAGACGATGCTCATCAGCTTCTCCACCGTCTCACGGTGCTGTTCCAGCACTGCGGGATCGGCGATCGGTTCCAGCAGTTCCGGTGCGTTCTGAAGCTCCTTCCGTAACGCGCGGAGCACTTCCGGGCGAACGGCGCCGGGGCCGGTCCCCCCCTGATCCCAGAACCTGATAAGAGGAGCCAGGCTGAGCGCAGTGGTGAAGGGGAATCCCCCCGCCTGCTGCTCCATCAGAACATCCCCGATCACGTCCATGGATTCACCCGAAGCAATCCCGCCGCTGTTGGTAGCCATGTGTCAGTTCCTCATCGAGATATTGATCAAATCATACAGCGCGAAAGATAGCGCGCCGACGGGAGAGTTGTGCGTGCCGGAGAGAGCGGAATCGATCGGGCGTAAACGTGGTTGTGGAGGGAGAGTTTCGGGGGGGAGAGATTCTTCAGGGGACGGCGGGATGAGCGGGCATCCCGCCGTGCCGGGCGTTTCTACTTCAGCGTATAGCCTGTGAGCGTTGTCCGCTACTGAAGATATGAACGCATCGGCAGGGTTCCGAAATGATTTGACGGGAATGCTTTTCCGGCGTGGTTGCTGATTGCGCCATGTGCAAAAGACCTGAATCTATGATCGATGTCACACCGAAGCGATCGACGGAGTCCGGTTGCCGATATGGAACGGCGGGCACATCCTCTGTATATTCCCCCGAATCGCACCGGCCGCGCCCCATGCACCGGAAGGGGCCGATATCCTCAACCCAACAATCTACACCGTTGCCATGCCGAATAATGAAGCCAGAAGACGGTTTCCGCTTGCGCCGTACTATCGGTACATGTTCATTCCAGGGCTTCTCCTCCTGATGATTCCGGGGATGCTGAAGACGTATCTGCTGATGCCCTTTCCCGGCAGCCAGGATCTTGAGTCCATACGGATGGTCTACTATCTGCTGCCGTGGGTGATGCCGCTTCATATCATCGGGTTCCTTCTGGTGATCCTCCCCATCCTTAACAGCATCATCAACGGGAAGGTCTGGAAGAAGATCGGGATGCTCCTCCTCTGCCTGGTCTGCGGGGCGATCCTCTGGTTTACCGAAGTGAAGTTCACGGCGGGAAATATCTTCAGGGAGCCCGCCACGGTCGCGTTCGTCAAGGCGTCGGCGAGCGGTCTGCCGCCGGAGACGCTGGTGATGGGGGTGGAGCATGGCGGCGTGGCGAAGGCATATCCGATCGATTATCTGGCGTATCATCACAAGGTTCAGGATACGATCGGCGGGCTTCCGGTGCTGGTCACCTACTGCACCATGTGCAGGACCGGCGCCACCTTCCAGCCCGTGATCGATAACCAGCCACTGAATTTCCGGCTGATAGGCGCAAACCACTATAACGCCATCTTTCAGGATCGCGCCACCGGATCGCTCTGGTATCAGGCCACCGGGGAGGCGGCGGTCGGCCCGCTCCAGGGGAAGCGGATGCCGCTGGTTCCATCGCAGCAGGTGACGCTCGGCGTCTGGCTGAGAGAGCATCCCGAGAGTCTGGTCTTCGTGGCGGACACGGCCAGCCGGGGCGGGTACGACATGACCGAAGGCTTTGCCGATATCCGTCCGGGGAAGGAATATTATGCCACCGCCGACAGCAACTGGAAGATGCGGAGCTGGGTGGTTGGCGTGGAGATCGGCCGCGAGGCGCGGGCGTATCCCTGGCCGGCGCTGGTACGGCATCGGGTGATCAACGATTCGGTGGGGGGCGTGCCGGTGGTGATAGCGCTGGAGAACGATTCGATCTCCTACCACGTCTGGAAGCGCGATCTGAACGGTCGCACGCTCCAGTTTGCCCCCGATCCCACCGGAAAGAATCTGCTGGAGATGACCAATGGATCGCTCTGGAACTGGGATGGTTACTGCGTTGAGGGGGCCGACGCCGGAACCAGGCTGGAGCCGGTGACGGCATCGCAGGAGTTCTGGCATGCCTGGAGCCAGTTCCATCCCGGAACGCTCAGATGGGAGGAGACGCGCTGAGGGGCTGTTGAAGGATGTCATCCGCGGCGTTGGCCTTCACCGTTCGCTCACTGCGGCGTCCCGGAGGACGCCTCATTCGCTCAGGTTCGACCGCCTTGCGGCTGATCATCCTTGAA
This sequence comes from Kapaibacterium sp. (SeqCode), assembly GCA_039917235.1. Lineage (GTDB taxonomy): Bacteria > Bacteroidota > Ignavibacteria > OLB7 > OLB7 > JAFDZV01. The sequence continues at coordinate 5,552 of JBDSJW010000324.1, forward strand.
CAGCCTGTGTGCCTGAAGCAATTCAACAGGTTGCTGAGATGCCGAGCAGCTCCCCGGAAATATACCGGGGAGCCGCTGAAATCTACTTCGCCTTCAGCTTCTTCAGCATGTCGGTGGCGTTGGTGTTCTGCGGGTTC
>JBDSJW010000325.1:0-5080 GCA_039917235.1 Kapaibacterium sp. (SeqCode)
CAGCACCGGCTCGGGAGGAGGAGGTGGTGGCGGAGGAGGAGGAGGGGGGGGAGGAGGCGCCTCCGGTGGAGGAGGAACCGCAAACGAATATTTGACGGCCGCGCCGCCACGGAGCTGATGCTCGTGCCAGTCCAGATCGCTCGCGATCTTGGTGACGCCGTAGGAGAAGCCGACCTCCGGCGCCAGCAGCCATGTCTCGGCCCTGTTCAGCGGAAGCTCATAATCGGCGCCGATCACGCCGGCAATCCGCAGCCCGACACTTCCGAGCGTCCCGGTGGTGGCATTCCGTATCCTTGTGTTCTCCCCTCCCGGCCCGATAAACGTGGCCGATGATGGGGAGATCAACTGCTCCTGCTGCGTGAAATCCTCCTGAATATAGGTGCCGAACTCCGGCCCCAGCTTTAACGTCAGTGGCATCTTCGCCACCGGCCGCCAGCCGATGGTGATCTCCCCGGCAACCAGACCCAGCGTCGATGTAAAGCTGTATTCGGAGACGCCCGCCGCCGCGCTGCCATCCTTCAGCACCACCGGCCCTATCTGTGCGTCCGATGTCTGGAGCGTCCCCATGCGATAGTAGCCGGCCCGCACATTCAGCCGGAGCATGGAGTTGAAGGGATATTCAAAGAGAAGCCCCACGCCGAACCCCGTTCCGGTTCCGCCGGTGAAGCTCGCCGTATCCAACGCCATGCAGTTCGGCGCCAACGGCGAACCATTGAAAGTCGCGCTGCTGAAGTCGAAGCCGAAATTGCCGAACGCCCCAACACGCGGCCGCAGACGCTGCTGGGTCAGAAGATCCGGCGTGGCGGTGGTATCCTGGGCGGAGAGAGTGGCGCAAGCGAGGAAGAGTAGTTGTATCGATGCCAGCGTTCGTAAGGACCTTGCCATATCTCTCATATGCAGACTGATAGAGATGTAGATATCGATGAAACGGCCGCCCACGCCGATGATAATCCATCAGACCATCATCGCTGTTCGGCCGTTCCCGGTTCTCGATGTCGCCGGGGAGTGCCCCGGCGTCGGCTTACTTTACCAGCACGAGCTGTTGGATGCTCCGCTGCGTCGGTGATGTCAGCACGGCGTAATACACGCCCGAGGAATAAGTCTCGGCATGCCAGACGGCATCAAATGAGCCTATCGGCATCGAGCGGCGATCGACCAGCATTTCAACCAGACCACCGTAGAGATCGTAGATCGCCAGCGATGTCGGCCCCAGCTCGGCGGTCTCAAATGTGATCACCGTCGCGGGATTGAATGGGTTCGGCACCGCCGCCTTGATTCCGAATCCACCGGTCAGACGGAAGAGCCGCGTTCCGCCGGCAACGCAATAGCCGTCCAGCGTAAAGCTGCCGCCGCGCGTTGTCGTGTTCACCTTGCCGTCGGTCCAGAAAAGCGTGTCGATCGTAATCGGCGTGATAATCGAATCCCCCAGAGCCGCGCGGGCATCGAGGAACCCGAGCGTGTCGGGAGCGGTCGGAAGCTGGGAGTTGGTAATCTGGAAGGTCACCACGCGTTCGTTTCCCACTACTTTGCTTGACGTAATTGAGCCCACCGATATCACCGATCCCTTCAACAATGGCTCCCCGCGTCCCCTGACACCCAGCGGCAGAAGCATCGATGCGTTGAACCTGACCGTGGCGCTGAAGGTCGTGGCCTGCGATTCCTTCAGGTTGCTGCCGCTGGAAAGGACGATCGGTATCGCAATCCTATCCCCCGCCTTCGCATGAAGCGAGTCAGGAATAAGGATCGTCGCGATGCCGATCTGCTGGATTCTTCCGCGACCCGTCACCGACACCCTTGTGGTGTCGACGCAGGGGGAGCTGGCGATGCCGACCAGCGTCGATGCGGCGGCATTGCTGTCGGCCGGGGCAAAGCGGACAACGACCTTCACCGAGTCGAACGGCGCTATCGTCAGCGCTCCAAGCGGAGAGACGATCACGAACGGCGCGCCGAGCGTGAACGATTCTATCCGCATCGGCGCGGATGTCCTGTTCTCCAGCGTCAGCGTGTCCAGCACCGTGGTCCCAACATCAACCCGCCCGAAATCGAGCTGGTTCGGCGTGGAGAGCGCCTGCCTGCGCCGCTCGCCGATCAGCGATACGACGATCGACGGCTGCGCCGCATCATCGCTCCTGATTGTCAGCGTCCCGTTCTTCAACCCATCACTGGAAGCCCCGGCCGGGTTGAACCGGAGTTTGATCATAATCGAATCGGCCGGCGAAATCGTGACGGGGAAGGTAAGCCCGGTCAGCTCCTGGAATGCCGAGGCATCAACTCCGCCAATGTCCAGCCCAAGCACGTTCAGCGGCGCGCTGCCGCTGTTGCGGATGGAAATCGTGGTGACGGAGTCCTGGCAGATATAGCGCGTCCCGAAGTTCACGCTGCTCTGGCGAACCACGATGCTCGACATAATGCCGGTCCCGGTCAGCGACTTACAGATCGTGTCGGGGCAGGGGGAATCGGTATAGAAGCAGATCTGGGCGCTGTACGATGTCTGCCCCGATGGCGTGAACGTCACATCAACCGTGGCCGCCTCGTTTGTCGCCAGCCCCTTTGGAAGCCCAGTCGGCTGGACAATCGCGAACTCGTTGCCGGTCTGCCTGATAAAGACCCCGGCGATATTCACCTTCACATTGCTCGGCGTCTTCGGGTCGCTGGTGTTCTGCGCCGTTGCGGTGCCGGTCTTCGCCACCCCCACGTTGGAGTTGCCGAACGCGATGCCAGTGGTGGCAAAGCTCACGCTGTAGCGATGTCCCGTCACCGGAATCCGGGTCTCCCTGCCGCAGACCCCCTCGCGAATCAGAAGCGTATCGGTAAAGTCGCCGGTGGGGCCGGAGTTGAAGCCAAGGGTGATATCCTCCTTGCCGCCGGTGGGAATCGCATAGGGCGACGCCGGGCTCAGGCTGAAGATGCCCCCGGCAACAAAGGATGCGGTAACATCCTCGGCCAGCGTCCCGGTGTTCCTGATGGAGAGTTGATAGTTTTTTCCGCCGGTCGTGCAGTCGAAGATATTTCCCAGATCGATCGCGGACGGCAGCGGAGAGCCATCCCCCTTCAGCAGATCGATTCCCCCGCGCTCGCGCCGCAGCGTGGCATCCACCAGCATCACCTGCTGCGATGGGTCCTCCGCCTGCGTCAGAATCTTGAACTGCTCCGCCCCCGCTCCCCCCGGCGACCAGGTCACCGTAAAGAGGATGGAGTCGCCGGCGGCCAGGCTCCCCGGGATCGGTTTCGATGGAGAGAGCATCGCCAGGCCGTTAACCGCGGTGGCGGCATCGATCTGCACGGCGGCGGTTCCGCGGTTGTAGAGCTTGAACGTATCGGTAACGGATGGCGGGACATCGGCGCAGGAGTCGGCGCTCAGCGTGATCTTCTTCCGCGAAAGCACCAGCAGCGATGTCACCCCTTCCCCCTTCAGCACAACGCATTCCGTGTCGCGGCATGTGGTGCCGAACACCACGCAGAGCTGCGCGTTGAACGGACCAGATGAGATCGGCTTAAAGCTCACGGTGCCGGGAACCGAGCCCCCCGCCGGAATCAGCGTCCCGTTCAGCGAAGGGGCAACAACGAACGGAGAGCCGGCCGGGGTGATATAGGTATCGGTGATGGTCCCGTCCAGCGTGCCGGTGTTCTTCACGGTAAAGCCCGGCGTGGTCGCGGTCTGCCCCACGCGCACCTGCCCGAAATCGAGCGGGTTGGGCGTTACCTCGATGCTGTTGGCGTAGCCGCGACCCCGCACCGTAAACGTCAGCGGGAGGTTGCACGGCTTGGTCAGCACGCGGAAGGAATCGACGAAGATGCCGACCGATGGCGGACGGAATCGGACCACGATTGTCCCGCTGCTGGTCGGGTTCAGGAAGATCAGCCCGTTTACGGGGATGGTCGGCCCGGTGATCGTAAACGCCGCGGGGCCGGTGCCGAGCCGGGTGATCGCGACAATCGTATCGGGGATATCGCCGGTATAATTAAAGTTGAAAGAGAACGAGGTCGTGGAATCCATGCAGACATCGCCGAAGTCTCTGCTGGTCGGCGCGAGCGATGGCTGGAAGTTCAGCTTCCGACCGGTGAGCTTGATGATGGTCGGGTTCTTTCCCGGACGGGGATCGTTGTTGGTCAGCACAAAATCGACACTCTTGGTTCCCGGAGTCGTGGGGGCAAATCGGACATAGGCCCAGACAGTGACGTTGGGAGCAATCGGCGGGATCGGCTGTAGAAGGCTGAAATCCGCCGTGGCGCCGTTGGCGAAGGTCGGGGTGATCTTGAGCGTATCATCGCCGCTGTTCCAGATCTTGACCGAATCGACCATGTTCGGCTCGCAGACGATATCCTTGAAGGTGATCGTGGTCCGGTCAACGTTGATCTTCGGGATCAGATCCACGACAACGATGTTCGCCGCCACTTGCGAAAGCACGTAGCTCGGCTCGTTGAGGTACGCCGCCGATGATGGGGCGGCAACCGTCTGAAGCGCCGCGAAATAGTAGTTCCCCTTCCCGCCGGTCACTGTCACATTTACGCTCCACGTGCGGCCGGTAAAGGTGACGCCCGGCACCAGCGTCCAGTTGCCGACATCGCCGCGCATATAGAGCTGCACCGGCTCGGTGGTGGCGCCGCCATAGGTGCCGCTTACCGCGAAGGTCTTCGACTGGACATAGGTAAGCGTATCGATTGTGGGCCCGATAAACGGGATCGCCGCGCCGAATGTGGGGGCACCGGGGATAAAGCCACCATCGTAGCGAGCGCGTCCCCGGCCACCCGCCGAGCCGGTAGCGCCGCCGCTTACATTTCCGGTCCCTCCGAATGACTTCTGAACCTTCGCGCCAAGCTCGATATATCCTCCCGAACCCGAACCCGCCACCGGCGTGACGCTCTCAGCGTTTCCGCCGATCGCCTCCACGATATTGCCGTTCAGCACATCCATCGAAAAGAGGGCCAGCGCGCCGCCGCCGCCGCCGCCCGCCGAGCCGCATCCGCCGGCCACAAATTTCGGGTTGGAACTGCCGCCGCCGGAGCCCCCCGCGACGGGCACTCCCATGCGGTTGCCGTGGACATGCCCGCCGTTCGTGGCGCCGCTGCCGTTGACACC
>JBDSJW010000326.1:0-16886 GCA_039917235.1 Kapaibacterium sp. (SeqCode)
GGGCTGGCCGTGCCGCTGGTGGTGGCGGTCTCCACGGCGCTCGCGGCCGGCAACGGCCTGCTGATTCGTGATCGCTCCGCGTTCGAGAACGCGCGCAACATCACGGCGATCATCTTCGACAAGACCGGGACCCTCACCGAAGGGCGATTCGGTATTACCGATATGCTTGCGTTTGGAGATCGTATCGGAACCGATGAGATGCTGAAGCTGGCGGCGGCTGTCGAATCCCACTCGCAGCATCCGATCGCGGCCGGTATCGTGGCGGCCGTAGAGCAGGTGCTGCCAGTTGAGGAATTTCTCTCCATTACCGGCAAGGGGGCTCAGGGAAGAGTCGAGGGGAAGAACATCAAGGTTGTAAGCCCTGGATATCTGCGCGAGCAGAATATCACGCTGGCGGACGGGCGCGTGGACGATCTCCGCTCGCAGGGAAAAACCGTGGTCTTCGTGTTGATCGAGGATCAACCCGTCGGCGCGATTGCGCTGGCGGATATCATCCGGCCGGAATCGCGCGAGGCCATCTCCCGGCTGAAGGAGATGGGGATCAGGACGATGATGCTGACCGGCGATAACAAGGAAGTGGCCCGCTGGGTTGCCGGGGAGATCGGCCTGGATGAGTATTTCGCCGAGGTGCTGCCTCATGAGAAGGCTGCAAAGGTGGACGAGATCCGCTCGCGAGGGTTTGTGGTTGCGATGACGGGGGATGGGGTGAACGATGCTCCCGCGCTGGCGAAGGCCGACGTCGGGATTGCTATCGGCGCGGGAACCGAGGTGGCTATCGAAACAGCGGATATCATCCTCGTGCATAGCAACCCGCTCGATGTGGTCTCGATCATCGATCTGGCGCGGGCGACCTATCGAAAGATGGTCCAGAATCTCTGGTGGGCGACGGGATACAACGCTATTGCCATTCCCCTTGCGGCCGGTGTGCTTTCCAGTTTCGGCATCATCCTGAGCCCGGCGATCGGTGCCGTGCTGATGTCGCTGAGCACGGTGATCGTCGCGATCAACGCGCGGCTGCTGAAATTAAGGCGGTGACGTACGCCCCGAAATCTGTGTTCCTATCATGAAAAACCGTGATTCCAACCATGCGTGGAAGTCCCGTTCAATCCATCTATTGTCCTACCCGATCCGTCGCCGGCATCCGTAGCTTCCGGTATAGTGCTATATGATCGATCACTTGGAATAATCTGGGGCCATTCTATGAAATCGCTTCTTGTCGTGATGCTGTTTCTCTTCTGCACAGTTGCCGGTGCGCAGGAGATCGTCTGGGAAAAAATCTTCAAGCCACAGGAGCCTGGAGCGTCGCTGGGTGTGGATGTCATGCGGACGGTGGATGGTGGCTTCCTCGCGGTCGGCGAGTCGAGCAACGGTGTCGGATCCCCGACAACCATCTATCTGGTACAGACCGACGGTGCCGGGGAAGTGCTCTGGAGCAAGTTGCTTACGGGAATTGATTCCACGTTTGCCACCGCGCTTTTTCCGGCCGCGAACGATGGGTTCTATATCGTCGGATCAACCCGACGTGGGAATACGCCGGGGGATTCGACACTGCATCCGTGGGTTGCCAGGTTCGATACGTGGGGAGGACTTCTGTGGCAGAGAACTCGCGCCACCGGCCGTGTCAATGGAGCTGCCCGGACGGGAGATGGTGGGTTCATCCTCACCGGTTCGGATAACGCGGGGGTGATGTTGATGAAGCTCGATAGTCTTGGAGGATTCGTCTGGGGCAACAACATTCATCACAGCACGTGGTCAACCGGAGCCTCGGTTCGAGAGACATCCGATGGCGGTTACATTATCGTCGGCACCGCAGTCAGCTCGCCAACGCCCGATGCGAACGTGCTGCTTATCCGCACGAACAGCGTCGGTGATTCTCTATGGGCGGGGGCATACATGGAGAAGTTCGTCTCGTGGGATGAGGGCTATTGCGTGGAGGAGGTGGCGGGGGGCTTTGTGTTCGCGGGCGTCGAACGTGACAACGGGGCGGCCGATCGATTCGGTCGATTGTTCATGGCCGGCATCGGCATGCAGGGGGAGGTGCGCTGGTACCGGAGTCTGCCTCTCTATGTGCGGGGAGCCGATTCACTCAGCATCAATGATCCCCATATGAGCATGAAGGTTGATGGAGAACACCTTGTCATTTCCGGAGCCAGCGGGCCGGACCTCACAATGCCCTTTCTGATGAAGGTTGCAAGCAATGGCGTAATCGACTGGCAGAAGATGCTTGGTGGGTTGATCTTCAGTCAGAGCGTGGCTTCATCGTTCAGGCCGCTTCCCGATGGCGGGTTCATCGTCACGGGAACAAAGATGGGGCAACTGTTGCTGACACGGCTGTCGAAGCCGACAACGACAAGTGCGGTCGAGGATGAAGAAGCGTTACCTGAAAAGATGGATCTGAGCAGGGTCGATTCTCCAATACGGCACCAGTAGCACATCTCCCGGCCGGGGTTATATTCTTACCATGAATACAGAAACCATGGATCAATCGCGCAGGAAATTTCTCACCCGTTTTATGGTTGCAACCGCCGGGCTGGGCGTCTCCGCGCTGATGCCGGGGATGCTCCGCGCCACCCCTCGCGATCCGAAGCGCCTCCTGGCCGGAGGGAATGCTCTCCGGCTGCCGGCGATCTTCAGTGGTAACTCGATCGTGGCATCATCGCAGGCGCAGACCGTATGGCCGGATCAGCCGACGACCGTCTGGACCCTCGGCGGAAGCTATCCGGCGCCCACCATCAGGCTGAAGAAGGGGGAGCAACTCTCCGTGATGCTTACGAACAACCTTCAGGAGCCGACGAATATCCACTGGCATGGGCTCCTGGTTCCATCAGCGATGGATGGGCACGCCATGGATGTGGTTGCGCCGGGGAGCGGGAAGAAGTACGAGTTCACCATTGAGCAGCGTGCCGGGATCTACTGGTATCATCCTCATCCCGACGGTTCCACCGGACGACAGGTCTACAAGGGAATGGCAGGCTTTTTCATTGTCGAGGACGATGAGGAGATGGCGCTTGGCCTCCCTTCCGGGAAATACGAGATCCCGCTCGTCATCCAGGATCGCCGCGTCAGAACCGACCGCGCGTTCGATTATACGCTGACGATGCCCGACAGGATGGATGGTCGTCTCGGCGATACCATTCTCGCCAACGGCACCCCCGATGCCATGTTTGATGCCGAGTCAACGATCTACAGGTTCCGTCTTCTCAACGGATCAAATGCCCGTGTCTACAACATCGCCCTGAGCGATCACCATGATCTCCATGTCATCGGCACCGATTGCGGCCTGCTGGATAAACTGCGTAGCGTCAAGTCGTTCTTTCTGGGACCGGGAGAACGGGTCGATCTGCTGATCGATCTCTCCTCATACGCGGTCGGTAATTCGGTTCGGCTTGTGGCCGAGACGTTTGACAACGCAATCGACTGGACCACGCAGGGATGGGGAGGAGATATCCTCCGCATGAACATTGTGAAGGAAGGTCCGAAACGGACGCTGCCGATGACGCTGGTCGCCTACGAGCATCTTGATCCCGATAACGCCGTTCGGACGCGCTCGTTCTCATTCAAGATGGTCGTGCCGATGCCGGCGACCGGGATGCACACGATCAACGATCTTGTGTACGACGGCGCGCGGATTGATCTCACCGTCGGCGCGGGCGACACGGAAATCTGGAGGCTCTTCAACAACTCGGACGAGCCCCACCCGATTCATCTCCACGGCGCGCAGTTCCAGATACTAAGTCGCGACGGAACGGGGATCGACGATCCGAAGGATATGGGATGGAAGGATACGGTGATCCTCTGGGGGAAGCAGGTGGTCGAGGTCGTGGTGCGGTTCAGCACGCACACGGGGATGTTTCTCTTTCACTGCCACAACCTCGAACATGAGGATGATGGCATGATGATGAACTACGAGATCATGAAGGCGGAATCAGGCGTCGAGGAAACATCGTCTGTCGATTGGTCACGAGAAAAGATGGAACTGCGATAGCGCGGGCATCGCCCCGATGAGCACGCTTCACGTCTCGAAGGCGACACCCGGTTACTGTAACCGCCTCGGAGGCTGGCCGTCTATAGACTATAATCAATCATTGACTATGGCGGACAACAGCATGGCGAAGAGTGTCGAGGAGAAGCTGCTGGAAAGTCGCGGCTCTCTTTTGAGATATATCCGGGGGAAGGTGAACGATTCCGCGTTGGCGGAGGATCTTCTTCAGGACAGCCTGTTGAAGGCGCTCCGTTCCGCGCCGGACCTTCGTGATGAGGAGAGGGTGATCCCCTGGTTCTACCGGATCATCAACAACGCCATCACTGATCTCTACCGTCGGCGCGAGGTTGAAACGCGATATCTGGCGAAGGCGGTGGAGGAGATGCGTGAGGAATCGATCGAGCCGGAGGAACGGAAGGAGCTATGCGCCTGCATCGTGGAGATGATTCCGACGCTGAAGCCGGAGTATGCGTTTCTGATTCAGGAGCTTGATCTGCGCGATGGCGATCCTGATGCGATCGCCGCACAACTCGGCATCACGCGGGGCAACCTGAAGGTGCGCCGGCACCGGGCCAGGACGCAGCTTCGCGAGCGACTTCAGAATACGTGCGGCATGTGCGCCGAGCATGGCTGCTTCGACTGCTTCTGCGCGCCAAAGCACTGAAACGGGCGCGTGCCGTAAATACTCAGCAACGTAATTCAGATCGATACGAGGATAACAATGAATCAGCGAACCGTAACGGTAACAATAGAGGGAATGACCTGCGGCCATTGTGTGATGGCGGTCAGGCAGGCATTGAGTAAGACCGAGGGCGTTGTCCTTCAGGATGTCGCAATCGGATCGGCCACGATCAGCTATGATCCGGACAAGGTATCAGCCGAGGTGATCGATGGCGCGATCGAGGATGCCGGATTCACGGTCGGCGCGCGCGCGGAAATGCCGACATGGTGATCCGGAGGGACCGCCGGTGGGCGATTGATCCGCCGGTGGTTCTGCCACGTTCAGGGCTTCTTCAACAGCAACTCCTTGATTTCCCAATCATATAGGTGTACATTACTGAATCGTGTCGATCAAACTCTCCATATCGTTCCTGACAATCCTGTCGCTGATCGTGTCGCTCGTGTTCCCGACCGCGTCGGTTGCACGTACCTGCGCGGGCTATGCGGCCGTCGTCAGATTGCTGGAGAGAAACGAGGGACATCATCACGAGCATTGTGGTGATCAGAGCCGATCATCCGGGGCACCATGCCATGGTCATGAGGCCACCGATGATCACGAGGCGGGGGATCATCACGATGCCGCCGAAGGCCATGAATCGGCCGATCATCACGATGAATCGAGTGTTGAGCAATGTGATGAAGCTCATTGCGCCGCTCATCCCCACGAATCATCATACTGCTGTTTCGACGGGCATTCCGGGGCTCATACCGCCGTTGATAACGCGATCATTCCATCCGGTCCCACGCTGGTTCAGACGCTTGCCGTTCTATACTTCGTCGCTCCCGCGTTTCTGTGGAACTGCGACAGGGACGATGAAAGCCTGTTCAAGATCGGTGCGTCACCTCCGTTCCTGGCATCCATAGCGCACGCTACCTATCTCCGAATTTCCGTTCTGCTGATTTAGCCGTTTCGCGCGAGGAGCCTGACCACTCGGACAGCCTTGCGTGTTTCCGCACGCCCATACCGCTGCCGGGCACAGCCTTGCGCCATGCCACTCCCTTTTCATTCCCGATAGCCTGCCGGTGATATCGCGTTCTCCGCGAACCATTGCCGCGCACGGTCCCATGTTGTTCAAATCAATGCCGTTCGGTGTCGCGATATGCTCTCTGCTCATCGCTCACCGTGGCGACATGTGATCTTCTCCGAGCTGCATTCAATAGCGATCCGGGAAATGCTCAGTTCACTTCATCAATCCATCGCGGGAGAAAACGGGCCGTCGGTTTCATATCGGCGCCTGTTCGATATGCGCCCACTTGTGTGGCTCGCGATTCTGCTGATCGGCTCATCGATACCTGCATGGGCTCAGACCGATACCCTTCGGCTTACCCTCGATGAAGCCATCTCCCGCGCGCTCGCCGGATCGCCGGACGTGATCCGGGGGCGGCTCCTGATCGCGCGCGCGCGTGCCGAACGATCCCGCCAGGGAGCCTTCTTTCCCAGCCTGCCGGAACTGGAATACTCGCGAGCAACCGATGCTCCATTTGGGGGGACGGAGGAGAACAACTGGGAACTGGGGTTGACGCAGGAGATCGAGCTGGGGGGGCAATCCGCGCTTCGGCTGCGGGCTTCGGATGCCGCAATCGCACAGACGGAGTTCGAGGCCCGGGCGGTTGAGCTTGCGGCGCGGGCCAATACCCGGCGAGCATACTTCGCCGTGATAGCCGCCGAGGATCGGCTGCGACTGGCCGATTCCCTCGCCGCGTTTGCGGTGCGGCTCGATACCATTGCGGGACGATTGCTGGGGGTCGGGGAAATCTCGGAGCTGGACCGGAACGTGCTGCGCATCGAGCGGGCAGGCGAGTTGATCGGCCGGTCCAATGCCGCGGGCGATCTGGCACAGGTTCGCGCCGACCTATCGCTCCTCCTCGGCCTGGCGCCGACGATGGTTCCCGAGCCGCTCCGCGATGAATCATTTGCCGCCGGGTCATCGATCGAGGCCACGCTGAATCGGGTTTCCATCGTGGAGGCAGCGATTGCGGTCGGCAGCGATACCATCCTCACGCACCGGCCGGAATGGGCTGCCCTGGCACAATCGCTCGAACGCCATCGCGCTGAACGAAGTCTCGGCTCGCGGCAATTGATCCCGACCATCAGGTTGGGGGCGTTCATTCAAAGCGACAGGCTGATGATCGGCAAGGATGATCTTCAGGGGAATGATGTCGTTCGTAACGGCTTCGACGGGATCGATAAGAGCGATCGGTTCCTCGGGTTCCGGCTCGGGATGGCCGTGCCTCTGCCATTCGCCGGTCTCTATAACACGGGCGGGGGAGATATCGCCGTGGCGGATGCGGAGATCGCGCTGGTGGAGTCCGAGAGGAACATACTTGCAACGACTATCCGCGCCGATATCGGTCGTGCCGCCATTCGGCTGCGTGCCGCCGCCGAAGCGATGCGACTCTATCAGCGCGATATCTCGCCGGTGATCAGCCGGAATCTTGAACTCCTTGAACGTGGATATGCAGCCGGCGAGTTGAGCGCAACACAGGTGGTGACACAGCAGCAGCAGCTTGTGCGGGTTCAGGATGGGCTGATCCGCGCGCGCCGGGAATATGCCGAGGCGTTTGCCGATTTCGAGCGGGCGACCGCACAGTAATATCAAGAGCAATGAAAAGACAGATAATACTCTCGCATCTCTTTCGGCTGGCGGCCACCGTCGCAATTGCGGCATTGCCATGCCGGACGATGCTCGCGCACGGTGGTGAGGATCACGGCGAGGCCAAACCGGCTCCGGCCAGCACGCCGGGTGCAAGCGCAACCCAGTTGACGACCGATGCCGTCACTGATCAGTTCGAGCTGCTCCTGAAATATGCTCCTCCAGGCGTGGGAAAGAATTCGACGCTCCGATTCTTCCTCTCCGACTACGCCACGAATCGACCGCTGGCCGGCGCCACATTTTCATTCTCGTTCAAGCCGGCCGGCGTAAACGTCATCCAGCCGCCGACGATGATATCACAGGGAGTGTATGATGCCGTCGTGGAATTTCCCGCCGATACGGTCTACAGCCTGGTTGCCACGGTTAATGTGGAGCAGCGAACCGATTTTCTGGAAGTGCGGAATATCTATTCCGGAACACGGGCCACAAGATTTCTCGCGGAACATGGCGGGGCCGCTACTGCGGGCGTTCCTGATGCGGGAAAAGCGGCGAGTGGGGGTTTATGGTGGCTCGTGGGCGGGATTATGCTCGCCATCGTGGCGATGGCAGTTCTGGCGATATGGATGATTCGAAAAAAGTTATCGAGGCAGGCATCCACTGAATAACGTATTCGTAAGGACTCTGAATTAATCAAAAATTCCGAATAAATAATGATAAAAACACGCGGGAATTATGGCGATGGCCGGGGACGAACCGCACGATCCGTGGTCGCGGTTGCATTCTCCATCATACTGAGCCTTGCTCTACGGGGATGGCTCTCCGCTCACGGCGGGGTGGACGATGAACCACCATCCCCCACGCATCCATCGCCGACAACTGGAGCCGGAATAGCCGTGCCGAAGGAACAGCAATTCGCGTTGGGAATGCTGACCGAGCCGGTATCAAATCATGATCTGTCGCAGAGCGTGACCATTACCGGCCGCGTGGTTCCGCGTACCGACGCTATTGCCGATGTCGTCTCCCCGGTTGCCGGGCGGATCGTCGCCGGCCAGATACCGCGTCTCGGCGAGAAAGTGAGTCGTGGGCAGATTCTTTTCAGGGTTGCCCAGGTACTTGCCCCATCCGAACGGACGGGATTGCGCACGGAGCAGATACGGGCGAAGGCGGAACTGGCATCGGCGGAGCGGGAAGTGAGCCGCCTTGAGCGACTGGAAGGGGTGGTCGCCGGAAAGCAGATCGTCGAGGCGAACATACGTCGCGATGCCGCGCGCGATTCGTACAACGCGCTGACAGCGCAGCTCAACGGCGCGGGCGCAACCGTTGCCGTGACCGCGCCCATTTCCGGCGTGATCACGAAAGCGGAGATCGCCGGAGGGGAAACGGTGGATGGATCGCGGTCGCTCTATACGATCGCTGATCTCTCGAATGTGTGGGTGGAGGCAAATCTTTTTGAGGGAGATATCCCCCGAATAAAAGGGGCGACAAATGCGGCCATAACAACGCCATCGTATCCGGGAGAAATCTTTACCGGCACGCTTTATCGCGTGGGGAGCACTGTCGATCCAACATCGAGAACTATTTCGGTGCTTTTTCTGACGCGAAATCCTGACGAACGACTAAAGCTTGATATGAGCGCTTCAGTCGCCGTTGAAACCGGGGAAAGCCAGTCGATGCTGGCGGTGCGGCAATCGGCCATTGTAAAGAGCGGAGTGCGAACGGTTGTGTTCGTGCATACCGCGCCGGAGCGCTTCGAAGCACGCGACGTGGTGCTGGGCTCAGGCAGCGGAGGAAATTATGTGGAAGTGAAAAGCGGGATCGCGGTGGACGATCGCGTATTGACAAGCGGTGGATACGAGTTGAAATCGCTCGCGGGATTATAGCAGACCGTTGAACAACGTCATCTGCGGCGTTGGCCTTCACTGTGGCTCGCTGCGACGTCCGGACGGACGCCTCGTTCGCTACAGTTCGGCCGCCTTGCATCTGATCGTTGTTGAACAGTCTGATAACTATCCGATTTCAGGAATTCAGTTTTCAAGGCCGGCGACACAATGCTCGACAGGATCATATTATTCTCACTTCGCAATCGCCTCTTTGTCGTGGCGGCGGCGGCGTTGCTCATGGTGTACGGCACGTATACGTTGCTGAACCTGCCGGTCGATGTCCTTCCCGATCTGAACCGTCCAACCGTCACAATCATGACCGAGGCCGAGGGGCTGGCGCCGGAGGAGGTGGAGACGCTGGTTTCGCGTCCGCTGGAGGTTGCGATGAACGGCGCGCCCGGCGTGGAGCGCGTTCGTTCAGTGTCCGGCATCGGGTTGTCGATCATCTATATCGAGTTCGGATGGGGAAGCGATATCTACCTCGATCGCCAGTTGGTGAACGAGCGTTTGCAGGCCGCGTCCGCCCGCCTTCCCCGCAGTGTCGTCCCGCAACTCGGCCCCATATCCTCGGTGATGGGGCAGATCATGCTGATCGGCCTTTCCGCCGACACGACATCTCCCATGCAGCTTCGCTCGCTCGCCGATTTCGTCGTCCGCCAGCGGCTGCTGACGATACCGGGAATCGCGCAGGTGATTCCGATCGGCGGCGATGTAAAACAGTATCAGGTGTTGGTGGATAAGGAAAAGATGAAGGCGTTCGGTATTTCGCTTCGCGAGGTGGAGGAGGCAGCGGGCGGCTCGAATCTTAACACGACGGGTGGTTATCTGGAGATGGGACCGGAGGAATTCCTGGTTCGAAATATCGCGCGCACCGCCAGCATCGATGATATCGCATCAACCGTCGTAAAAACAGTCAACGGTATTTCCGTTACGGTTGGAGAGGTGGCCCGCGTCACGTTTGGAGCGGGAATTAAACGGGGGGATGCATCGATCAATGGCCGACCGGGGGTGATTCTCGCTGTCGAAAAACAACCGAACGCAAACACCGTGGATCTGACGGCGAAGGTTGAATCAGCGCTCAGGGAACTGGCTCCCGGCATGCCGCGCGATGTGAAGATCCTTCCCAATCTGTTCAAGCAATCCAACTTTATCACCGCCGCGATCGGTAACGTGGAGGATGCTCTGCGCGATGGGGCGATCCTGGTAACGGTCGTCCTCTTTCTCTTCCTGCTGAATTTCAGAACCACGGCAATTACGCTGACGGCAATTCCATTGTCAATTATCATCACCGCGCTGGTGTTCAAGGCGTTTGGCGTTTCGATCAATACGATGACGCTTGGAGGGCTGGCCGTCGCCATCGGCGAGTTGGTTGATGATGCGATCGTCGATGTCGAAAATGTATTCCGTCGCCTGCGTGAAAACCGGCAGAGCGCGAGCCCCCGGCCGCCATTGGAGGTGATTTATCACGCTTCGAGCGAGGTGCGTAATTCCATCGTCTTCGCCACGATTCTTGTGGTCCTGGTATTTATTCCTCTTTTCGCGATGGGGGGGATCGAGGGAAAGATATTCGCTCCACTCGGCATCGCCTATATCACATCAATCGTCGCGTCGCTCGCCGTATCCCTTACCGTAACCCCGGCGCTCGCGATGTACCTGCTGCCGAAATCGAAAGCGATTTCCGGGCATGAAAAGGAAGGCTGGCTTGTTCGAACGCTGAAATCGGCCGATACACAACTACTTCGGCATATACTCGACAGGCCAAATCTGGCGATGATCATGGCGGGTCTGCTGTTCCTCCTTTCAATGCTGATAATTCCGTTATTCGGTTCGGAATTCCTGCCACCATTTAATGAGGGATCGCTGACGATTAATCTCCTGCAGGAGCCGGGGACATCGCTCACCGAGGCGAACCGGATCGGGACGATCGCGGAGCGGCAGCTATTACTGGTCCCGGAAGTAACATCAGTGGGACGCCGAACCGGACGTGCCGAGCTGGATGAACACGCCGAGGGAATTCATTCAAGCGAAATCGATGTCGATCTGAAGAAATCAGACCGGTCGCATGAGCAGGTGCTCCAGGATATTCGCGATCATCTCTCCCTGCTGCCTGGGGTGGTCATCAATATCGGCCAGCCGATTTCGCACCGGCTTGATCATCTTCTTTCGGGGGTGCGCGCGCAGATTGCCATCAAGCTTTTCGGCAACGATTTATCGGTGCTCCGGGCAAAGGCCGAGGAAATCCGTGTGGCGATGGGGACCGTACCGAATGTCGTCGATCTCTCGGTCGAAAAACAGACGCTGATACCGCAGGTTCCGATCATTATCGATCGTAAGGCGGCGGCCCGTTACGGGTTTACTCCCGGCGAGGTGGCAGAACAGTTGGAGGTTGCATTAAATGGAAGAGAGATTTCGAATGTGATCGAGGGACAGACCGCCTACGCAGTCATCGTGCGTTCCGATACATCATCGCGATCATCGTTGGAGGGAATACGGGGATTATTTCTTCAGAATCGCGATGGATTACAGGTGCCAGCCCGTGAGATCGCGAACATCGATGAAGGGCGCGGCCCGAATCAGATCGTTCACGAAAATGCACAACGGCGGATTGTGATCCAGGCAAATGCGTCCGGTCGTTCACTTGGTGATGTGGTCTCTGATATTCGCGCGCGTATCGCGGGGAAGGTTGTGCTTCCGGAGGGATATTATGTTACGTATGAGGGACAATTTGAATCGCAGCAGTCGGCCACGCGCCTGCTTGCAATTCTTGCGTTGTTCGCGGTGGCGGGGATGGTGCTCGTTCTCTATGCGCATTTCCGGTCCGGCAGGATCGTGGCACAGATACTCCTCAATATTCCGTTGGCGCTGATCGGTTCGGTTGTGGCAATTGCGCTGACTGATAAAACAATATCGGTGGCATCGATTGTCGGGTTCATCACCCTTACGGGCATCGCCTCACGAAATGGCATCATGATGATCTCTCATTATCTCCATCTGATGGAGCACGAAGGGGAGAAATTTACGCGCGATATGATCGTGCGGGGATCACTGGAGCGACTTGTTCCGGTGCTTATGACGGCGCTTACCGCCGGCCTTGCCCTGCTGCCGCTTGTGATGGCGAAAGGAGCGCCGGGGAAGGAGATCCTCTATCCCGTGGCGGTGGTTATCCTCGGCGGGCTGATATCATCCACGCTGCTCGATATCATCGTGACGCCGGCGGTGTTCTGGAAATTCGGAGAAAAAGCCGTGAGAAAATATCTCGCGGAAAAACGAGAGTCCGCAACGCCGATACGGGAGGACGAAGAAATTACGACGAACGAAATATCGGTACAGAAACGATAATTGATAACCGGATATACATCAATAATTCAGGAAGGAAATGCATATGAAAATGATAATGGCGGTCATAGCGATCGCGGGCATAAGCATCGTGGGATGTGGTGGAAATAATAATACTCCGCGGGACTCGCCGAAGGTGTCTGCCGTACCGGGAGCGTCCGACTCAGCAACGAATCCCCCGGTGAGCAGCAGCCCCGCAACCGGACAGGAGCCCGCCGGGGTCAGGACATACACATTCCACGGCACTCCATCGAACATCGACGATGCTTCGGGAATGATAACCGTGAAGCACGAGGAAATCAAAGGATACAGTCCGCAGGGGGAGGCGACGTACAAGGTCGCCAACCCGGATATTCTCAAGCAGGTGACTGTAGGGAAGGAAACGCACTTCACAATTCGCGTCGCGGGTGATCAGGTGCTGGTTACGAAGGTGCAGGAAGGGCATGATCATGCCGACGAGCATCCGAAGCAGTGATGTGAATTGCATGGAGAGCAAACAATTAACCGTAATTCAAGGGGGCGCAGGATGAGAACGATTTCAATGGCGGCGGCAATGCTTCTGGTGGTGATCGGGTGTGGGAAGCCGAAGAGCGAGCCGGGCACGATGGATTCGACCGCCCGTTCAACCGACATGAACATGCATGGAGATTCTTCCCATATGGGAGGGATGAACGGGGACCACCACATGGGGATGTCCGATTCCGGCATGACCATGTCCGGCGATATGGAGCATGACATGCCGATGATGAACGAGATGATGGTGAGAAATCTGGGGGCCGGCGATTCCAGTTATGAATATCGGTTTATCGATGAAATGATCCCGCATCACGAGGGGGCCGTGATGATGGCGAAGGACGCGCTTGCAAAGGCAAACAGACCGGAACTGAAAAAGCTTGCCGAGAGTATCATCGCCTCGCAGCAGAAGGAGATCGATCAGATGAAGCAGTGGAAGAAGAGCTGGTATGGTGATAAAGTACCAGCCGGCACGGGCGCCGCTTCAGGCATGATGGGGAAGATGAGTTCCATGAATGAGATGATGGTAAAACATCTCGGGCAGAAGGATTCCAACTACGAGGATCGTTTTATCGATGAAATGATCCCCCATCATGAGGGGGGCGTTGCCATGGCGAAGGACGCGCTCGTAAAGGCGCATCGTCCTGAACTGAAGAAGCTTGCCCAGGATATCATCACCGGGCAGGAGAAGGAGATCGCGCAGATGAAGGAGTGGCGTCGCCAGTGGTATGGTCACTGATCCCGTCACACGTGCGGGGGATGTCCAATGCCCTGGGTATCGCCTCGCGGCGGCATGGCTTACTCCGTCTGCCGTTACGATATCAGCTCCATCCGGTCATGACCGGATTTCGGCTAAAAGAAAATTCAATAGCAACAACGTTCAACAAGGAAATCAATCACGATGAAATCGACATGCCTACTCATTGCCTTTGCCCTCTTTGCCATAACCGGAAGCACCCTGTTCGCGCAGGATACCTGCAAGGTTTATTCATTGAAAAATCCGCATGGCGCGGAGATGGATATAACCAAAATCTGGGTTGTGGACTCGGTGAACTTCAGAGTCAGGACGATAAAAGCGCTTCCTTTTCATATCGGTGCAACCGAATCATTTGATATCGAGGTCTGCATTCTCGCCCGTGATGGGAAGCCGCATACGTCGCAGGTGCGGTATCAGAATACGCACGGGACATCTTCGTATAACGTGACGATGACTGGGCCGGCGGTTGCTTCGGTTTCCGATGGGATGATGGGGGAGGGGGCGTCACAGGGAGTAAGCGCCATTGCTCCAAACCCGGCCACCGATTATGCTCATATTCAGATTCTCAGGCCGGCGGGGCAAAAACTGTCGGTGCGACTGTACAATATTCTCGGTGATGATATCACTGCAACCACGTCGATTGAAGCAGGGGAGAGCGATGTGAAAATCGATGTGAAATCACTTGCAAATGGTCGCTATTTCGTGGCCGTCGTTACCGGTAATTCGCCGGTAACGACGCAGAGCCTTATGGTCAGTCATTAGGAAGCAATCTTATTACCCCGGCCTTCTCGGAGGCCGGGGTAATCCCTGAAAAATGTCGCAAATGTTCTGATGCTAATTCACAGTCATTATGGGTACAACCATGAAATCATCCTTGAGACTTATTGCCTTTACTCGAATTATCGCGGCCTGTTTACTTGGTGCCGCTCTGATGCCATGCGCCGTATACTCTCAGTTGATTGGTTGGGAAGCGGCGCACGGAACGTATGGCGGAAATATAACAACGCTCGCGGTTGATCGCGTCCACGGCAAGGTGTTCGCGGGCACCAACGGTGGCGGGGTGTTCCGGTCCGCCGATGATGGGGGAACGTGGATAAGAGTCACCGGCGGCTTCACGAGCTTCAATATCAGCGCGATGGCGCTCGATTCCAGTGGGGGAATTGTTGCCGGGACAGTCGATGGCGGGCTGTTTCATCTTCCAGTTGGGAGCGATCAATGGAATGATATCCGAGGCTCCCTGCCGACCACGAAGGTGCTTGACCTGGCCGTGGACAAAGAGGGAAGAATCTTTGCATCGATGCAGGGGAGCGGGATGTTCCGGTCAACCGATAACGGAAGCAGTTGGCAAACCGCGCAGACGGGAATTATTCCGAAATCAATTTATTCGATAACGGTGGCCTCGGATAATACACTCCTGGCCGGGATGTTCAACGATGGCGTATATCGATCGACCAACAACGGCAATAATTGGTCGAAAGTCAGCACCAATTTTCCGAAGAAGCAGATCAATGACCTGGTGGTCAATGCTCAGGGAGTATTATTTGCCGCGACCGATGGGCTTGGGATCTATCAATCGCTCGATACCGGTATTACCTGGACAGCCGTGAATTCGGGGCTGACCAGCCTCCGCGTTACGGCGCTTCAGATCGGTTCCGATGGTAAAGTCCTTGCCGCGACATCCGGGGGTATTTATCGATCGGATGCCGCCGGGACTCTCTGGAACCCCATTAATGGAACCGGCCTGAAAAATCTCGATATGACATCGCTGGGAATCTTCCATGATGGTGGTCTGGTGGCGGGAACCAGCGGGAGCGGAGTATACCGATCAACGGATATCGGAACAACGTGGGTGCAGGCCAACAATGGCCTTGCGGCGCAGCAGATACGCGCATTGCAGGTAACGGGGGAGGGGCATGTCTTCGCGGCGACGGACTGGTTTGCCGCCGATCCGAACAGCGGTATCTATAAATCGACCGACAGGGGAGCGAACTGGTCGCCATCGAATGGTAATATCACCAACGCGGGTATACGGGCATTTACCATTGCTTCCGGTGGTGCTGTCTACGCGGCTACCTATGGCGGAGGAATCTTCAAATCAGTTGATGATGGAGTTTCCTGGTCCGTCCTGAGCAATGGTCTGGGAGATAACCTCGGCGCGCAGGTCAACGTCTTCGCGCGCGATTCCAGCGGCGGCGTCTATGCCGGTTCCGAAGGGGGCGTCTACAAATTCGATCAGGGGCAGTCGAAGTGGCTGGCGATCAACGGGGACGCAACCGATTCCAATGTCCATGCGCTGGCGGTGAACAAGTCGGGGCACATCTTCGCGGGGACGCTGGCGGGGATAAACAGGTCCACGAACAACGGTGTGAACTGGAAGCGCGTTGTCTCGATTCCGAGCGGCGGAATCTTCGCGATCTCAATCGACTCGAAGGGGCGGATGTATGTTGGCACGTTCGGCGGCGGCATCTATCTCTCGACTGACAACGGTGAGACGTGGATGCCAATGAACAACGGCCTGACCGACACAAATGTCTACGCCATTGCGATCGACTCGAAAGATCAGGTGTTTGCGGGGACGGGGAACGGCGGGGTCTTTGCTTCATCCGATTCCGGTACTACCTGGCGACCGATCAACAACGGCCTGACCATTCCAAATATCTCCACGCTTGTTCTCAGCAGTGATGGATTCCTGGTGGCCGGGACTCGCGGTGGCGGGATTTTCAGGAGCACGAGTTCGACATTATCGGTGGATGGTGATCAGCGCAATATTGCGGGAGTTTCCCAATTGAATATCTATCCCAATCCATCGACAGGCCGAACAAGAATTGAGTATTTCCACCAGATGCCAGGAGATGCCCATATTGAAGCCTTTACACTTGTTGGGGAGAAAGTACTCGACCTGCTGGACGCTCATGAGGAGGGGGGCTGGCGCTCGCTCGACATCGACCTATCGGGATTGGCGAGTGGGATATATGAGATGCGGATTATATGTGGTGGGGAGGTCATATCTCATCGGATAACCGTATTGAGGTAAGATGCTAATATGACTGCGTCATAAATGCGTTAACGCGCGCACCAAGAATATTCCCTCAGTGATTCCGTTC
>JBDSJW010000327.1:0-7754 GCA_039917235.1 Kapaibacterium sp. (SeqCode)
TGGTGTTCTGCGGGTTCAGCTCCAGCGATTTTTTGTAGTTCACCGTTGCCAGCTTTGTGTTCCCCCCCGCCATGCACGCCTCTCCCAGGCTGTCGTACACGTTCGCCGATTTCGGAAATGCCTCGGCATTGAGCCGGAGAACCGCGATTGCCTCCTTGATCTTCTGTGCGTTGAGGAGCTTGTAGCCAAGCGCGTTCATCTGCGCCTCGCTCACATAGGAATCCTTCGATTTCCTCTCCTTCGCGAATGCCGCCCGCGCCGCATCGATTCCATTTGCCGACAGCGCCTTTTCCACCTCATCCGCCGCCGACCTTGTTTTCAGATCGACCAGCTCAACATCGAAGATGAGCGTGGAGTTTGCCGGTATCGGGCCGCGATCCATGTCGCCGTAGGCCAGCCCCGACGGGATGATCAGCGTGGCCCTGTCGCCAACGCGGAGGAGCGCAAAGCCTTCGTCCCACCCCTTGATCACCTGATGTTTTCCGAGCGTGAAGGCGAACGGCTCGTTTCTATCGCGCGAGCTGTCGAAGACCTTTCCGTCCAGGAACGTTCCGGTGTATTGAGCCAGCACCACATTCCCCTCCGCCGCTTTTGCCCCGGCGCCATGATGGGTGATGATATACTTCAGCCCCGAAGCCGTGGTGATGGTATCGCCATCGGTCATGCCACCGGCACGGGCGGGGAGCGCAAGCAGCCCGAGAGCCAGCGTCAGAAGCGCGATTCGTCTCATGGATTTCCTGGGGTTATCGCTCCGCGGAGCGGTTGATCGCATTATGAAAATTTCGGCTCGATATCATCGCACCACCACCAGCCTTCGTGTCTCCACTCGTCCGCCGGTTTCCAGGCGGCAGAGATAGACGCCCGAGGGGAGCCCCCGGAGATCGGCCGGCAGAATCCTCTCCCCCGGCTCCATCGCGCCATCGAAGAGCGTGGCGATCTCGCGGCCGGAGGCATCGGCCATCGTAACGCGCACGTCCGATTCCCGGCGGAGAGTAAACCGGAGCGATACTGCATCGCGCGCGGGGTTCGGCCCGTCCAGCGTAAAGCCGTCGGCAGCCGACACGGCCTCCTCGACGCCGGTTGCCGCGCCGGTTGTGAAATAGAATATGGGGGATGCCGGCCCATCGCCGATTGTATCACTGCCGGTCACGCGCCAGTAGTAGCGCTTGTTCGGCTCCAGCCTCGCGGCCAGATATGTCGTGTCGGTGATTCCCGTTTTATCGAGGACCGGTGTTGCCAGGGATGCGGTCGTGGAGACCTTGAGATGATAGGTGCCGGCGCCCCCGGCGCTCCGCCATGTAAGCTGCGCGTTGGTCGGGACCGATTTCGCGTTGTTGATCGGCGTCAGCAGCAAAGGGGCGGCCAGCCCGGTCATCAGACTTCTGACCTCGGAGAAGGGGCCGCGTTCGCCGCCGTTCGATGCCCTGACGCGCCAGTAGTAGCGCTGGGCGCCCTGCGTCAGCAGCGAGGTTTTCGTCTTGCCGAGCGGCGTGAAATCGGTGGTGTCGATCGTGCTGAAATCGGCGCTGCGGGAGAACTGCACCTCGTACATCACCGCGCCCGGCACCGAATCCCACGTCACCGATTTCGTCGTGTCGATCCGCGTGGCGCCATCGGCGGGGGCCAGGAGCATCGGGGCGGTCGGCGTTGGATCGGTGGAGAAGCCGTCGGCGGCGATCATCATGATCACCTTCTCCAGCGGGCGATCGTTGGATGGATCGCGAGGGGAGGCGACCACGGAATCCGCCACATTCATCCCGGCGATCACATGTCCGTAGGCGGTATAATTCCCATCCAGATATGTGGGGTTGCCGACGCAGATAAAGAACTGCGAGGTGGCGCTGTTCGGGTCGCTGGAGCGCGCCGCCGAAAGGATACCGCGCCGATGCGAGAGCTTGCTGAACTCCGCCGGCACCGTCGTCTGGTCGGGATCGCCGAATCCCCATGTCGATTCCGGTTTGTCCTTTGTGTTCGGATCGCCCCCCTGAATCATAAAGCCGGGAATCACCCGATGGAACGCCGTGCTGTCGAAGAATTTAATCGCCACAAGGCTGTCGAAATTCCTGACATGCTTCGGCGCGATATCGGGATAGAGTTCAACCCTGATGGTGCCGATCGGCTTTCCGGCGCGGAAGACCGAGATGGCATAGCGCGGCTTTCCGGCCGCCGGCGTCATCTGCGCCGCCAGGCCGATGGGGAAAAGAATCAGGGTCGCGAGAAGGAGTATGGTTTGTCTCATGGGCATGGGAAGATGTCGTCGTGACGCCACCGGACGCGGTCGGTACGGCGGGAATCGAACGGCAAACATGGGGAACTGGCGGGAGACTGTCAAGCGGGGAGCGGAGGAGGGGACCGATTAGGGGGTTTGGGGAGATGGAGGTTGCGATAACCGGGAGGTCGGTAATGGTGGAATTCGGGATCATGGGAGCGATCGATGTGTCGGGCGAACCACGGCATCATCATCACCGATTTCCCCCGTGATCGCGCCGATCCATCCGCCAAGGATATCGCGCAGATCGGCATCGGTTCCTTCCGGGCCGGAGCCGGCCATCAGCTCGTACACCTTGCGCCGCGCGGCCAGCCGGTAAAGGGGCGCATCAAGGTGCCGTGCATTATCATCGCCATCCCGATGATATTCCTCCAGCGCTTCCAGGGCGTTATCGAGCGCGTCGAGAAGGGGTGGGGGAATCAGGGGGGCCAGAAGGCGGATGGCGGCCCGAAGCTCGGCCAGCAGTTGCGCCCGTCGATCGTGGGGAGCATCCTCCGGCGGTGGGGTGTCGGCCTGTCGGTTCTTCATGATGCTCGCCCGGATTCCGCGTTCCGCGCGGTTCGAGAAATGGCGGGGATGGGTTTGCCCGATCCCCGCCGCCTGTTCATCGCGTCGTCTCCATCATCATACTCTATCAGCCATCTGCTTTCCTCCGGCCGCGTGGCGTTGCTACTGGACGGTCAGCTTGTAGGTGATGTCCTGGAGGATGCCGTCGCTCGTCCTGCCGAGGAAGTGAATCGTATGGGCGCCGGTTGAGAGGGGGGCCACCATCAGCCAGTAACCGTCCGAGAGGTAGGGGATGACGGTTCCGGCCGGTATCGGGTTTCCCCAGTACTGATAGAAGTTGTGGTCGGGGAGCGTGGTGCTGAAGAGCGCCGAGCGGAACTGATAGCTCTTTGGCGTTGTCACCGCCTGCCCGTCGATTTCGGCGGAGACGTCGGTGACTTTTCCCACGGCCGCATCAAGCGCCACGCGCATCGAGTCGGGGGTCCAGCCGCCGGTGGTATCGGCGAAGGTGTTGAGCATCGGGAGGAAGAGTGCCTTGCCGGAGGGGATGGTGATGGTACGGGTGAATGGGCTTTTGGGGGCGAGCGATCCTCCCAGAAAGATAACCGAGCCGGATGTTGACGCCGTTGCGTTGAAGTTTGCACCGGTGGAATCGAAGAGCGGGTGAATCACCTTCCCCGAGGCATTGGTCACCGGCTGGCTGAACACCCACTGCCACCACGCCGTCGACCATTCGGCATAGGTCTTCCCGTACGGCCTGGAGCCCGGCTTGTAGATGCCCCCCACGATATCGCTCTGCGATGAAACCGGATCGCTGGTGCAGCCGGTGGAGAATGTGGCGGCCAGTATCGCGAAACTTGCGAGCGCCGTTGCGAGCAGCCGGCTGGTGATGTTGCTGTTCATGATCGATATCCTCACCGAGATTGGTATGAATGGGAAGGTTGTTCGCGCAAGACGCCGGTGGCGTTCTACACGTCCGTCCGGCCCTCGTTGTTTATGGTGGCAACATAGCGGCGTGGCGTGGTGGCGGTATCACTCAATAATCACTCAATACCCAGAACGGCATGCGCGGATACTCCGTGCGGCGCGGGGGAATCAGAGCGCGGCGAAATGCGTGGTAAGGTTCACATCCTCATTCAACCCAAGTTTCTTCCGAATGCGGTAGCGGTGGTTGCCGATCGTCCGGTCCGATGATGCAAGCATCGCCGCGATCTCCTTTGTGGAAAGGTTGATCTTCAGCAGCGCGCAGACCTTCAGCTCCGCCCGCGACAGATCGGGGCAACCGGCCGCCAGCCGCTTCAGAAAATCGTTATGCACCTTCTCGAACTGCGCCTCGAATGCCCGCCACTCCTCGCCGCCGCCGATATTCCCATCCACCTGCCGCATCAGCCCCTTCACTTTCGGCCGGGCGGCGCCGTCCAGCGATTGCACCACGTCCGACATCTCCTTGCGGAGCCCGTCCAGAAACTGATTCTTCTCCACCAGGTGGAGCGCCATCGATGTAAGCTCCCTTGTCTGATGCTCCATCTCCGCCTCCAGCATCTCCTTCTCGCGCCGGAGGATCTCGCGCTCTTTTGCGGCCCGTTCAATCTCCGCCTGCACGCGGAGTTGTGCCACCTTCCGCTGCTGATCGCGTCCCCAGAGCCTCTCCTTCAGCTCCGCCATCAGTTTGAAATGTTCAAGTGATTTCGCCACGTCCCCCAGCGCCTCGTGGGCAATCGAAAGCGTCTCGTGAACCCGCACCTCCGTCTCCGGCTGATCGAACCGGCGCGAGCCTTCCAGCCCCCTTGCAAGCCATTCGAATGCCTGTGGATATTCCTTCAGCTCCGCATGGCACCGGCCGATCCCGAAGATGATCCTCCATGTGGCCGCGCTGTTCTGACCTTCCGCGGTGGGGAGCGCCTGGCGCAGAACCTGAAGCGCCTTCTCCTGCGCGCCGGTATCGAGGTGAAGAAATCCGATGTTCATCAGCGCGTATAGATCCTTCCCGCCATCTCCCAGCTCCGCCGAAAGCCCGAGCGCCCGCCGGTAGTGCTCCAGCGCCGCCGTGGGATCGCCCTGTTCGAAGAGGATATTGCCGATGTTTACCAGCGGGCTTATCTGAAGGCTTTTGCTGCCGGCCGCTTGTGCCATGCCGAGCGATTCCCGGTAATACTGGCACGCTTTCTCCCGGTCGCCAAGCTCCGCGTGAACGATGCCGGTGTTCATGGCGATATCGCATGCTATCACCGTCTCATCGCTTCCATCCAGTATCT
This sequence comes from Kapaibacterium sp. (SeqCode), assembly GCA_039917235.1. GTDB lineage: Bacteria > Bacteroidota > Ignavibacteria > OLB7 > OLB7 > JAFDZV01. Next base: position 5,032 of record JBDSJW010000327.1, read on the forward strand.
CCGCCGCCCGGAGGAACTGTTCCAGCGCCCGGCTGTAGTTGCCGATCTCCAGGTAGACGCATCCCAGGGCGCTCAGTCCGTTCGCCTCCTTGCTTCGTGCGCCGATGGCGTGCGCCAGTTCAACGGAGCGCTCAAAGCATTCGATTGCCCGGGCGCTCTCGCCGTCGGCGCTATGGACCATTCCCATCCCGTGTGCCGCCACGCGCAGCCCATCCTCCGAACCGCATTCCCGGGCGACAAGCTCCGCCCGCCTGTGCCATTTGTAGGAGGATCGTTTGTTCCCCATCTGGAACTCGCAGACCCCCACGCAGTTCATGCTCCTTGCCGTGCGGACCCCATCGCCGAGCGCTCTTGCAATCGTGAGCGCCTTCGTTGCCAGTTTCCGCGCATCGCCAGGGGTTTCGTGGCTGGTCCTTGCGATGATCCCGATCATAAGGTCGATCCGCTCGGCCGGATCGGTGGTTTCGGCAAGGCTGTGCCGGAGGTTATCGACGATCTCATTCATGAACGGCTCTGGGCATCTGCGCGGGTTTCATACTCCGCATGAGTGGAAGGAGAAGTCCCGGTGGCTTCTCCGCGATTGCCGGGAGGCGCAAGTTACACGATGGGAGCCAATGAGGCAGGCATCGCAATCAGGGGGTGAAATCCGGGCCGATGATGAAACCGTTCGGATCGATTTGCGTCGATTCGGCGGGCGGAACCGGTTCGGAAATTAATCAGGTGGCGCCGTATCTTCGGCACTTCCCCGGGATGCCGGGGCTTCCCGCACGGTCAACAATTCAATATTCACATATTCGGAGAGCAGATCAGGATGAAGAAAATCGTAATCGTGGCCATCGCGCTCCTCTTTACCGGCATGGTGGCACATGCGCAGGTGACGCCATCGCATATGAAGGCGGCCGAGGATCTTTTCGCGGTGATGCACATGGACAAGGTGATGGCTGAATCGCTGGATAACATGCTTGCGATGCAGATCAAGGCAAACCCTTCGCTTGCGCAGTTCAGCGATGTGATGAAGGGGTTCCTGGGCAAGTACATGAGCTGGAACAGCCTGAAGGGGGATCTTGCCAAGGTCTATACCGATGCCTTCTCCGAGCAGGAGCTTCACGATCTTGCCACCTTCTACAAGACCGAGTTGGGGCAGAAGACCGCCGCGCTCACGCCGGTGCTGATGACCAAGGGGGCGGCGATCGGACAGCAGCGCGTTCAGGAGCATATGGGCGAGCTTCAGCAGCTTATCATGGCGAAAATGGGGAACGATAAGAAGTCGAAGTAACAGATGCCGCGACAGCAACTGATAAAGAATGGCGCTCCTGAACGGGCGCCATTCTTTTTTATCGCATCACCACCATCCTCCGCGTCATGCTCCGCTCTCCGCAACGGAGCCGGCAGGTGTAGACGCCGCTCGGCATCCGTGATGGCGGGATGGCGGAGAGATCCAGCCGGATACTCCCCTCACCGGACTGAGTGCCTCCCGTAAAGGGGACGACCACAATCCTGCCGAGCGGATCGATCACCTCCAGCGCCGCATCTCTCATTCCATCCTCCGGGATTTCGAAGCGGATCTCGGTGGTGGTGCTGAAAGGGTTGGGGAAGTTCTGCTCCAGCCGGAGCGCCGTCCGAGCCGGGGCGGCCACCCCCGCCACCATGTCGGGAAGCTGTGTGGTGAATATCCCATGCCCCCACGTCGCCACAGCCACGGTCCCATCGCTCTCCCTGGCCTGGATCATATCCACCCGCACATTGCCGATTGTCGAGGCCCCCTCCAGGCTCCAGGCGGTGCTGTTCCCCGCCAGCCTGGTGGTGGAGTAAAGCCCCGTGGTGGTGGCGACAAAATAGACAGTCCCGTTCCGGCGATGAACCATCGTTGCCCACCGGCAGGAGGGGCCGTTCCCCGTTCCATCCTCGAACTGTTCAAGGTTGCCGCCGATCGGCGTCCAGTGTTCGCCGGCATCAATGGTGAGGAAAAGGCTTTTCACGTTGTAGTTCGTGAAGACCACGATGGCGCTGTTTCCATCCTCCGGGTCCACCGCGATGCAGTTGATATACGCGCCGTCCGGGAATGCGCCGCTGGTGATATCCCGCGGCGGGTTGTGCGCTGATATCGCTTCATCGAGACGATATACTCTTCCGTCCGAGGTTCCATAGTAGAGGCGGTTGCCGGGGTTGCTCCGCGAGACACCGAGCGCCGTGATCGTTGAATCGGTGCCCGTCTCCGTCAGCTCGGTCCAGTTCAGGTCGGTGGGGTCCTGCGATGGATTATCGATGCCGGTGATATTCAGGCACTGCCAGATCGTATGCCCGCCGGCGTCGTAAAGGATGTTCGGGTTGGCCGGGTCCAGCGCGAACGGGTTGACGAAGAGAACCTGATCCTCGATCGGCGGATCGATCCGGACATACTCTCCCGGGGTGCTGTCGCTGTTGATGGTCAGCATGTAGATGGGGCCATTTTGCGGCGACACAAGCATGATGTTTCCCCCCGGCACAATCGCGCAGAATCCGCCGTCGCCGCCGAACGGCGTGCGCCACGGTTCCGCGGCGTTATCGGTGAATGTGGTCCATGTGCCGTTGTCCTGGGCACCCGCGAGCAGAGTCCGACTGCCGGGAGTCCCGGGGTCCAGCGCCACCGTGTAGAACTGGGATGTGAGATAGTTGTTGTTCAGCGGAACCCATGTCGGCGCCGCGTTGGTGGCGTCATCGGTGCGGAAGATGCCGCCGTCGCA
>JBDSJW010000328.1:0-3599 GCA_039917235.1 Kapaibacterium sp. (SeqCode)
ACCCTGCGGGCGCTTCATATGTCCGGGCTATCGTCGCATCTCTATTATGTAGTTATCCATCCCGAGCCTGAATCGTGGATTCCGCATCGCTCCGCCGAGGATTTCGGGCATGAAGCAATGCCGGTTGTCTTGTAGAATGTTGCCGATCTAGACCCTCTATTTCTGTTCAACGCCCGGCTTGCGTATAAACGCGACCGGGCGTTCTGTTTCACACGGAAGCCGCCACGCGCAGCAGATTGGCAGATGCTTTGCGGCAAATCAATTAACGATGTTATTCCTCTTCACGATCAACCAGAGCGCCGTGGAAATGCGGCGGGGGAAATTCCTGCAATGCCGTTAGCGCCCGCATTTATGTTCGCCACGGGAATCGAGAGCAGCATCCCAACAATTCGGAACGGAAGCGTCAGGGTCGATGAAATGGAAAAATGCGGTCATTACGAAAAGTGGCGCACCGATTTCGATCTGGTTGAGGAGCTTGGTATTCGATTTCTCCGCTACGGGCCACCGCTCCATCGCACATTTCTCGGGCGTGGCAACTACGACTGGTCCTTTGCCGACGAAACCTTCTCCGACCTGAAGCGGAGGGATATCATCCCCATCGTCGATCTCTGCCACTTCGGTGTGCCGGACTGGATTGGAAATTTTCAGAACGGGGAATTCCCGGAGCTTTTCGCGGAGTATGCCGAGGCGTTTGCCCGCCGGTACAAGTGGGTGCAGCTGTACACCCCCGTCAACGAAATGTATATCTGCGCCACCTTCTCCGCCCGCTACGGCTGGTGGAATGAGCAGGCCACCGACGATCGATCCTTTGTCACCGCCCTGAAGAATATCGTAAAGGCAAACGTGCTTGCGATGCGGGGGATTCTCGATATCCGTCCCGACGCGATTTTTATCCAGAGCGAATCGACGGAATATTTTCACGCCGATAATCCCGCCGCCATCGCGCCGGCGGAGCGGATGAACGCCGAACGGTTTCTTTCGCTCGATCTCAATTACGGCCGGCGTGTGGATTCGGATATGTATGAATATCTGATGGATAACGGGATGACGCGCGAGGAATATCATTTCTTTCTCCACAATAACCTGAAACATCATTGCATCCTTGGAAACGATTATTATATCACCAATGAGCATCGGGTCAGCGCCGATGGCGCCACGCGTCCGGCCGGGGATGTGTTCGGGTATGATGAGATCACATGGCAGTATTACGATCGCTACAAACTCCCGGTCATGCACACGGAAACCAATATCAACCAGGGACCGAACGGAAATGAGGGGGTGGAGTGGCTCTGGAAACAGTGGGCGAATGTGCTCAGAATCAGAAACGATGGCGTGCCGATCGTCGGGTTTACCTGGTATTCCCTCACCGATCAGGTTGACTGGGACTCCGCGCTGCGGGAGAATAACGGAAATGTCAATCCTCTCGGCCTCTACGATCTTAATCGAAACATTCGCCCGGTTGGCGAGGCGTACAAACAACTGATTGCCGACTGGCGCGATGTGCTCCCCACGCAGAGCATCTGCCTCCGCGTTCCGGTGACGTTGCCGAGCGAGTTCGATGAGGAGTGGGCGCGCAGCCAGCGCGCGGACGCGCGCAAGGAATCGGTGGATGGGGATTTGTCCCCCTCCAATGCCGATAACGAGGGGATGCGGGGATAGAAGCTCTCAATCGCGCGTGGTGATGGTTGCGCATCCGCCACGCGGGCCTGAACCGGCACGCACGGAACCGCGATTTTTTTTTGCCTGGTGAACCTGCTGATGGCGGGAGGGGGAAATCAATGCTTCTCCCGTCCGGATCGGGATATGCCGGGAAGATCCGAATCGATATCACCTACATTCTTCCGCAACGGACATTCTCTTTTCCTGTAATTTCGTCCGCGCCGAATCGGTTTCGCTTTATCTCAGTGAGGCATTTCGGGAATCGGGCGCAATCGGCATGGGGAATTCCAGATAGAAAAGCCATCCATTCGAAATGGAGCGATAGTGACCACGCGGGCTGTATTCGGTTTAGATAATGTCGGGAGGCACGGGGCGCGATCATCACGATCGGGCCTTCCAGTGTTTATCCTTCTGAATATTCTTCTGCTTCTGCTGCGTATTGTTCCAACGGTGGCGCAGGAGTATAATTTCAAAAATCTATCAGTCGCGGATGGGCTGGCGCAGTCGCAGGTGTATGCGATGTGCGAGGACTGCCGCGGAAATATCTGGTTCGGCACAAGGGGCGGGGGAATCAGTCGCTACGACGGTGTCGCGTTTGCCAGCTACGGCGAGGAAAACGGGTTGGTCGATAATTACGTTCGCGCCATTCTGGAGGATCGTTCGGGAACGCTCTGGATCGGTACCGATCACGGCGTGAGCCGGTACGACGGACGACGCTTCACGAATTTTACATCGCGTCAGGGTTTATTTGATAATGCCGTGGTGGCAATTGCCCAGGATTCATCCGGCGCTCTCTGGTTCGGTGCCGATCCGGGAGGCGTTGCGCGCCTTGCCAATGGCCGGGTGACACGGTTTACGCGCGCGGACGGGCTGCCGGGGATGAATATTCGCTCGCTCTTTGTTGATCGGAACGGAAAGGTATGGGTGGGAACCGAAAGCGGCATTGCCGTCTATGAACAAGGAAAATTCAGATCCTACACTTCGGCAAACGGTCTGCCGCATGCATCGATTTCCGGGGTGACGCAGGACCCCGCCGGTATTTACTGGATTGCAACATATGGCGGCGGCATTCTTCGGTTTGACGGAACCACATTCACATCCTACACCGTTCGCGATGGGCTGAGCAATAATACCGTGCTGACCATTGCCGCCGATGAAACCGGAACCATCTGGGCCGGCACCGGCGGCGGCGGCGTCAATCGCCTGCGCGACGGCGCGATTACGGTGTTCAGCGAAACCGAGGGTCTCTGCAATAATGTGATTGTCTCCATCCTGAAGGATTCCGATGGCGATCTCTGGTTCGGCAGCTCCGGCGGCGGCGTTTCGCGACTCGACGGCGAGCGATTTGTTCACTTCACCGAGAAACAGGGGAAACTCGGCAACTGGATTTACGCCATTTATCAGGATGATGATGGAAGCATCTGGTTCGGAAATTCATTCGGCGGCGTCACCCGATACGATGGAAAAATCTATACGCGGTATTCGGAAAAAGATAATTTCACCGCGGGAAAGGTGAAATGTATCGTCCAGGATCGGAAGAAAAGGCTCTGGTTCGGCACGGTGGGGAATGGCGCGTTTGTCTATGAACATGGAATATTCCGGCATCTGGACGCGGCCGATGGAATGCGTGGAGCCTTTGTCAACGCGATAACCGAGGACGCGGCGGGTGATATCTGGTTTGCCTGCTCGGATGCGGGAATTATCCGTTACCGGGAGCCGGGCATCGGGGATACGACGCGACGATTCCTCTATCTCGGTAAAATCGCCGGGCTGGGCTGGATGCGCGTCTACGATATCTTCTCCGGCGATAATAATGAGATATGGGCGGGCACCGATGGCTCGGGGCTTCTGCGCGTGCGGGACGCGACCGGACCTTCGCCCGCCGTGACCCTTTATACCACGCACGATGGTCTCAGCAGCAATACAATCAGGACAATTGC
>JBDSJW010000329.1:0-3204 GCA_039917235.1 Kapaibacterium sp. (SeqCode)
CGCGCTGCTGCTGGCCGCCGGAGAGCGCCAGCGCCGAGGAGTGAAGCCTGTCGCTTACCTCGTTCCAGAGCGCCGCGCCGCGAAGGCTGGTCTCCACGATATCGTCAAGATCGGACTTCTTGCTGACGCCGTTGACCTTCGCCCCGTAGGCGACGTTCTCGTAGATCGATTTCGGGAAGGGGTTCGATTTCTGGAACACCATTCCCACGCGCTTCCGCAGGTTCACCACGTTGATGCCCGGCCCGTAGACATCGACGCCATCGATAAACGCCGATCCGGTGATTTTCACGCCGGCGATCAGATCGTTCATCCGGTTCAGCGTGCGGATAAATGTGCTCTTGCCGCAGCCTGAGGGACCGATAAACGCGGTCACCTTGTTGGCGTACATATCGAGCGAGATATTTCGAAGCGCCTGTTTCTCTCCGTAGAAGAGGGAGAGATCCTGGCTGCGGATTTTCGTTTGAGATTCTTCCTTTGCCATGAGATATCTGTTTCCGGGTTATGCCACCTGACGACGGCGGATATGGGAACGGAGAAGGATCGCCGAGAAGTTCAGCGCCAGCGTAAGGACAAGGAGGACCAGCGTGGTCGCATATTGCAGCGGCTGGGTGGCCTCCACGTTCGTGGACTGCGTTGCAAGAATATAGAGATGATAGCCAAGGTGCATAAACTGATCGGTTAGCGCGTGCGGCCCTTCCTGCGCGGAGTAGACAACGCCTGTGAAGAGGATCGGCGCCACTTCGCCCGCCCCGCGTCCGATCGCCAGGATCGATCCGGTCAGGATGCCGGTCAGCGAGTTGGGGATCACCACCTTGATGATCGTCTCCAGTTTGGTTGCCCCCAGCGCAAGGCTTGCCTCGCGGATATCCCGCGGGACAGTCCTGAGCGATTCCTCCACCGAGACGATCACCACCGGAAGCGTGAGAAGCGCCAGCGTCAGCGCCGCCCAGATCAGCCCCGGCTTTCCCCAGTTCAGCTCAACGCTGTTGCGGAAATAGCGCTCAACGATATCGGCGTTTACCCGTGCCACGGTTCCGCGCGGAAAGCCGTTCAGCTTCGTTGCCTGATCCGTCCAGTCGCCATTGTCGGTCTTCTGAAGATATGTCTGCACCATCGCCACCGTGGCGATCTTATTGCCCGACACCGGCGAGGTGGGGGCGGCAACCACCGCGTGGAGCGATTTCATCCGCTGATCCCATCGCACCTGATCCATCTGCCCGCCGACTGTCTGGATGAAAAATCCAAGCCCGAACAGCCCGAACACCACCGATGGAACGCCAGCCAGCGTGTTAACCGCGAATCGGATGATCCGCGCGAAGATCGATGTCTGGCGGGCATACTCCGTAAGGTAGATCGCCGTGATCGTCCCCACGGGGACGGCCGCGAGGCTCATCAGCAGCACCAGCTCCGCCGTGCCGATAATCGCGGGGAGAATTCCCCCCTCGGTGTTGGCATTTCTCGGAGGCTGTGTAAGAAATTCCCACGTCACATGCCCGATGCCCGCGAAGAAGAAATCGCCGATGATCAGCGTGATCGTCAGGACGATCAGCAGGGTAGCCAGCATCGGCAGGCGCATTGCCAGAAAGCCGATAAACGATTTACGATGCTCCCTCATTCGGCCCCCCTGAACTTTTTGATGAGCCGCTGCTTCACGTAGAACTCCGTGACAAGGTTGATGGCAAAGGAGAAGATGAAGAGGATGACGCCAAGCAGAAAGAGGATCTGATAGTGAGGCGAGCCATGCTGCACTTCCCCCATCTCCGCGCCGATGGTGGCCGCGAACGTCCGCACCGGCTCAAAGAAATTCCAGCTGAATGTGCCGGCGTTGCCGGTCGCCATCAGCGCTATCATCGTCTCGCCGAACGCGCGTCCAAGCCCCAGCAGCAGTGCCGCGAAGATGCCGGGCGTTGCTGCCGGGAGCATCACCTGATACGCCGCCTGCCATTCCGATGCGCCGATTGCCAGCGCCGCCTCCCGAAGCGATCCGGGGACCGCGCGGAGCGCATCATCGGAGATCGTGTAGATGATCGGGATCACCGCCAGCGCCAGGCCGATGCCGCCGACAAAGGCGTTCAGCCGGTAGTCGATGCCGAAGAGCGTCTGCACAAGCGATGCGACGGTCATCAGGCAGAAGAACCCGACCACGACCGATGGAAAGCCGGCGAGGATTTCGATGATCGGTTTCAGTATTTCGCGAAGCCGTTTCGGAGCGAAGAAGGCGGTGTAGAGCGCCGCCAGAATCGAGAGCGGCGCGGCAATCAGCAGCGCGATCAGCGTGGTCTTCAGCGTGCCGACCAGGATCGGGAAGATGCCGTAGCGCGGGTGATCGGAGTTCGGCTGCCAGTTGCGATAGTAGAGATAGCTCAGCCTGATCGGCGTCTCGCGATCGAGAATCGGATAATCGTTGCCGACAATCAGACGTGAATTGCTGTCGTTGGTCTTTGCCGTCTGCTCGGCGGTGGCTGCCGGCGTTGCGCCGGACGGCGTTGCCGCGGACACGCTATCAGCCGGGAGCGCGGGGGGGGCGCCGGATTCCGGGTTGTAGACATCGGATTCGGTCGATGTATCGCTCTTCGGTTTTATATCGGTCTTCGCCGTGGGCGCGGCGGTGCTGTCGCCGGGGAGGGGCGGAGGAGCGCCGGATTCCGGGTTGTAGACATCGGATTCGGTCGATGTATCGTTCTTTGGTTTTGTCTCCTTTTTCTTCTTCGCGGGCGCGGCGGCGCTGTCACCCGGAAGTGCCGGCGGCGCGCCGCTATCCGGGTTATAGACCTCCGAAGTATCGCCACTGGTTGCTGTGGATGACGTATCAGCATCCGGCATTTCTCCGGGGAGCCTGTAATCGTCCATGACCGCGGCCGTCTCCACGGTTTTCTCGCTGCCGAAGAAGATCGGGGCGGCCTCGCGGAACGTGAAGTAGAATATCAGGAAGATGAAGATGATCGAGAGCCCGGCAATGCCGAAGATAAGCCCTTCAACGATCCGTTCACCGATCCGTCTGTTCCGTTCGGTAAAGGAGGGTCGGGGTTCCAGGCGCGCCAGGTGCGCTGACGTCCCTTCCGGGCTTGCGCCCGGGCGCAGCGGCTCACGAGGTGGGGTCTGTTGGTCCGGCATGAAATATTTTCAAGATGGAACTGTGAGAGCTTCTGACAAGATGCCACGGAAGGGCATTGGTCCGGCGGCCCGTTCTGCTGATGCTCCAAA
>JBDSJW010000330.1:0-10342 GCA_039917235.1 Kapaibacterium sp. (SeqCode)
TCTGATGTGCCAGCCCGCCGCTTTTGATAACGCGGGCAAGCTCCGCGCGATCGGCATCGGCAACCACATCCCATGTGGGAAAGGCGCCGCGAAGTTCCGTATATGCTCGCGTGCTGTTGACGTCGGAGGTATTCTGCGAGAGGATCGTGGCGACCAGCGTTTCGATGAAGAGCGATCCACGGCCATATCTGCTTTTCGTTCGGATAAACGCGCGAAGGGTTCTTGCGATTTCGGCGGTACGTTGCTTCCGTTCGGAGAATGCCGGATCGGTGCCGGAGGGAGCTGCTGGCATGGAGCTTCTGAAAAATCCTCTGCGGGGGCTTGGTGGATAGGCTTCGGGCGACCATTTCGCTAGAAACTCATCCATGCCGGAGCCGATACGGATGATTGCGGGAGCGAGCGAGTGAGGGACATGCTATAAAATGAGATGCCCCTTGACGTCACCACACGTCAAGGGGCATTCCCCTACCTCTTTTGTTTCACCACCACAACGAAAGGAGTATATATGAGAGAGAAGTCCTGACAATCTTACACCGTCCCCATACGTGTAAAACCATCATAGAGAGGCTTTCCTGATATAACCCTTGCTGATTTAACGCAGCGAAGAGGCAATCAACTTTTCAAAGTTTCTAAAATTTTCCAATCGGTTAGTTGTCACCGACATGTGGTACAAATATAAGCTTGTAAAGCCCTTAACGCAAGCTCTATTTGATGATTTTTTTACAGCGACATCATCCAAACATTATTCCGAACCGCGTTGCATCCACATCGTCTCTACTGACGCAAGTTAAGGAAATGATATTGTGCTGCTGAGATTTTTTTTGTCAACCATTCGACAACCTCTCTCCCTTCCCCCCTCGAACCCCTGATTTTACCGCGTTTGCAAGGCCGCGGGCATCGATTTGCGGCAAATAATAATATCCCGCATCCAGCATTTCCGCCAGCTTTACCGCGTCCGTCATGGTGCCAAACGTCTGCCGCGTATCCACCACAAGCACATCAATCGCCGCGTGACGATATGCAAGCGCCAGATGTTCAAGTTCCGCGCGAACATGCCTGCGACGGATTTCCATAATCATTCCGGCGGCGCTTTCGGTGAGAGGAACATTTGCCCGCCCGTCGGTCATCAGCACAATCAACGTCTGCTCCACCCCTCTCCGCCGCGCGGCCTCCGCCAGCGAAAACGCATTTACCAGCGCCGAGGCAAGCGGAGTTCCCCCCCCCGTGGGGAGGATATCGAGCGAACGTTTTGCCCGCTCCACGGAATTGGTCGGCGGCAGAAGCACCTCCGCTTCCGCGCCGCGAAACGCGATCAGCGCAACGGTATCGCGATGAATGTACGCCTCCTGCAAAAGCTGCGTCACCGCCCCTTTCGCCTCCCGCATCCGGTTGGCAGCCATCGAGCCGGAGGCATCCACGCAGAAGATGAACAGCGTCCCCGCCCGCTCGCTGAATCTCTTGATCCTGATATCCTCGCTCCTGATGACCAGCCTCCCCCCAGGCTCCCCCTGCCGCTCCTTCTGGTGCGGTGCCGCCGCCCTGAGCGTGGCCCCGATCGCGATACGCTTCCCCCGCGGGTCGCGCTGGATGGAACGGATATGCCTCCCACGCCGCCACTGCTCGGAATTCCCCCGACTCCCCGATACCACATTCCGCCGCGTCGATGAGAAAAATTCATTCAGCTTCGGCAGATCCCTGGTGAAATCAAGCGGCTCGTAGACGCGCTCGCCCCCCCCGGTATCACCTTCCTCGGGCTCCGTCCGGTCATCATTCTCCTTCCCACTTCCCTCCGACTGGACCTCCGGCGATGGCATCTGCGGTGATGGCGTTTCGGATGATTCAGGCTCCCGCGACGGCGTCTCCGGCGAATTGTTCTGATCCTCCGATCTGCTCGATTCATCAGGCACGTTCTCAGAGCGCGGCAGCAGCACCGTGGCAATGGCGAACTTGATGTCGGCTTCATCCACGTTCCGTGAACCGCGGAGAGCGGCGTGGGCGCGCGCGGCCTTGGCGGCAAAGATATCGGCCCGATTTCCCGCCACGTTCAACCGGAGCGACTCGGTCGCGATGATGGTAAGATGTTCAGCTGAAAGAGCGATAAACGGATGAAGCAACCGCGCCGATGCAACCTGCCGCGCAAGCGATTCCTCCCGTTCGCGCCAGCGATTGTAGAGATCGGCCGGATCGCGATCGTGATCGCCGATGCGGGAGATCAGAAGCCGGACGGCGTCGGGGGAGATCCGCTGCTCCTCGGCGATCAGAAAGCCGACCTTGTCCACCACCCACGCGGGAAGCTCCCGCTCCGATGGCGCGGCGGTTGCCAGCAGCACAAATCGCGACCGCTCGCGGGCGCTGAACCCCTCGCGCTCGCAGAAAAGCCCCTCGCTCTCCAGCGCCCCGGCGATCACCGCCGCCGAAAGCTTCTCCAGCAGCGGGATATCATCAACAAACAGAAACCCGCCATCGGCCTCCGCGATCAACCCGCGACGGAGCCGGCGCCCGCCGGTGGAGATCGCCACGTCGAAATCCAGCCCGCCGATCAGCCTGTCATCGCCGACGCCGAGCGGAACCTGGACAAACGGCGCCGCCGGATCGGCATGCGCGCGGACGAACGCGCCGAAGCTCCTGAGAAGCGCGGACTTGCCGGTGCCGATCGGCCCGGAGAGGAGCAATCCCCTGAGCGTTGGATCGACGAGGGTGCAGAGAAGCGCGCGGCGCGCGGCACTAAAGCCGAGAAACGCGGAGAATGGGAGATATGTTGGAGAAGAATCCATCATGAATAGTAGTGCGCGGCCGGCCCGTGATCTGCGGGACGATATCGCGAAGCGGAAGGATCAATCGCGCACAATCCGTTCCAGCACGGCGCCGATGCGGCTTCCGGCGTTGCTGGTCTCCAGCGGGTCCTTGCGGAGCCTGTGCTGCAACGCCAGCGGGGCAATGGCGCGGATATCCTCGGAGCCGACCATCTTCCTTCCCTCAAACGCCGCGCTGGCACGGCAGGCACGCGCCATCACCAGCTCGCCACGATGTCCGTCGATCTGAAGCTCGGCTGATAGCGCGGCAATCATCCTGAGCTGCTCATCTCCCAGCATCACCGATCCAACGCTCTTCTGCGCCGCCGCGATCCTCTTCCGAAGCCTGTCGGTTTCCGGCGCCCACTCCTTTACGAACGCTATCGGGTTGTCGTCGAACGCCAGGCGGCGGCGGATGATCTCCACGCGACGCGCAACGTCGTTCTCCGTCTCGATGGTGGCGTGCAGCCCGAAGCGATCCAGCAACTGCGGCCGAAGCTCCCCCTCCTCCGGGTTGCCGCTCCCCACCAGCGCAAATCGCGCCGGATGACGGATCGAAATCCCCTCCCGCTCCACCACATTGATGCCGCTTGCCGCCACATCGAGGAGAAGATCGACAAGATGATCTTCCAGAAGATTGACCTCGTCGATATAGAGAAACCCGCGGTTGGCGCGCGCCAGCAGCCCCGGCTCGAAGCGCTTCCGGCCGTGCGCCAGCGCATGCTCGATATCGATCGTTCCGGTTACGCGATCCTCGGTGGCGCCAAGGGGAAGATCGACCACGGGGAGATCGATCGTATCGGCAATCAGGTGCGTTCGCTCGGGATCGATGCAGCGCTCGCAGAGACCGGCGGGGGCGTTCGGAAGGCAGTGAAAGGCGCAATCGGCAACGGTCTTGATGCGGGGAAGCATCCCGGCAAGCGCGCGGACCGCCGTGGATTTACCGGTACCGCGATGCCCCATGATCATCACGCCGCCGATGGCCGGATCGATAGCGACGATGATCAGCGCGCGTTTCATCTGCTCCTGGCCGATAATCGCGGCAAACGGATACACCGGAGCGGCCGAGGGTTGTTGCTTCATAACGTCTGTTCGGAGAAGAAATGAGGAGAAAGCCCAAAAGATAGGAAATGTAGCGCCGACGCGGACGCGACGATACGCCCTGACGAGTGGCAGTGTGTAATCGCGGCGCAGCGGCCGATGGCCCCCAACGCGCGGTTGCCGGCTCTTTCGTAGATTCGTCCCCCGTGCGAACAATCCCTCCAGACCATACGTTCTCGATGCGGCTGCGGGTAACACCGGAGATGACCGCGCGATTCTTCGACTGCACCATTCATCCGGTGTATGCCACGTTCGCGCTTGTGGAGCATGGCGAATATGCCGCGCGCCAGGCCATCCTCCCGTTTCTTGAAGCCGATGAGGATGCCGTGGGCTCGTTCGTGGAGCTTGAACATACGGCCGCAACGCCGGTGGGATGGATTGTGACGATCACGGCGCGGGTGGTGGAAGTGGATGGGCGGACGATAACCTGCGAGATTGTGGCGGAGCATGCGGAGGGGATTATCGCCCGGGGATTGCAGCGGCAGCGCGTGGTTTCCAAGGAGAAACTGCGCCGGAACATCGCCGAGCTCGCATCGCGGGCCGGCACGGAACAATAGAGTATATCAGGTGGCCCTTTCTCAGATTTTTCTTGTGGCGATCGTCTTTCTTATCCCGGTCATCGGGTTTATCATGACGATCTCCCACGCGCGCAAGGGATTCTCCCGTCAGGAACAGCGCTGGCGGAAACGCCACGGACTCCTCTTCTGGGTCCTTATTCCCAGCCTCTCCGGGCTGATCACAATCCTGGGCCACATCGGGGTTCTGCCGAATGTCTTCGGGCTGATTGGGATTATCATGCTGAGCACGGCCGTGCTTCTGAGCAGACAGATTCAGCAGAACCACAAGGAGCTGTAGAGCCGCGCAATCACTCCACCACGAGCCTTGTCCGTTGCGTCGTTGTCCGGGTGTGCAGCTCGCAGAGATAGATTCCACGCGGCATCGAGGGGATATCAAGCGCCACGGCATTCCGGCCGGCCGGGAATATCCCGCTCCGTTGATAAATATCACGCCCCATCAGATCGATCAATCTGATATCGACCATCTCCTCCCGTTCCAGCGCAAACCGCATCGTTGTTTCTCCGCCCGTCACGGGGTTCGGGGAGATCATCAACGCGCCGGCCAACGCGCCGGCATCATCAACACCAAGCTCCCCGATCGTAAACTCCCCCTCAGATGCCTCCGAGCGCCCCATGATTGTCCACGCCATCACAGCATACATATACTTCCCCGGCGCAAGCGAGTCCAGAGTGAACGACGTATCGACGAGACCGGAGCGACTGAACCTCGGCAGGGTGTTCACGGACAACTCATACCAGACGATCGGCGCGCTTCCAAGCTCCGCGGGAGGATGCCATGAAAGGCGCGTGCTGGCACCATCCTTTCCATTGACCGGTTTCAGCAGCATGACCGATGATGGAGGGGCGCTTACGGGGAGGGAGCCTCCGAGCTTCGCGGCGTAGATATCGGAGCCATCGCGCCGGGCATCCTGCCAGACGGCGTAGATATCCCCCGAGCGATCGTACGCCAGATTGGCAAACTGTTGGTCAACGTTCGTCGGGCCGGGAAGAGGGAGATCGGCGGACCAGGTATTTCCGCCATTGCTGGAAATGCTATAGCGGATCTGCTGGGCGCCGCCGTTGCGCGCCTGGTACATCACCATCATCCCCCCATTGGGGGAAACCACGATCGAGGGCCAGTTGGAAGTCTGGTTGGTGGGACGGCTGATGATCTTATTGGGAAGAACAGCGGTCGCTCCCTTGGGAAGCATGGTGTAGTAGCAGATATCGCGACCTGATGCGTCGCGGCTGTCGCGCCAGGTCAGGTGCAGATTCCCGGACCGGTCCAGCACGATCTGCGGCCCTGTGGTGGGACACGCGGCGATGGTCCAGACGCCGCTCTGCGCCAGCACGCACTTCTCGAAGCTCTTCCCCGAGTTCAACGAGCGGGCAATCCAGACATCGCGACGATTTTTGATATTGGAGCGGAACGCGACGTAGACATCCCCCGATCCCCCCGCCGCCACATCCAGCCGGCAGCAGTCGCACGTGCCGCCATCAGGGATTCCCGCCGGGAAATTATCGGCCTTGACCGGCTTCTCCCAGCTCTTCCCCTCATTGAGTGACCGGATCACCAGCAGATGCGGATAATCGCCGGTTCCCCGCACCACATCGCGAAAATCAAGGAACGCGATGTAGATATTATCGCTTGAATCGATGGCGATGCCCGCGAAATCCTGCGGGTATTTGGATGAATCATCGGCATCCATGATGGAGACTGGCGCGGTCCAGCTGCTCCCCTGATCGGTTGACTGGATATACCAGACATCGCTCTGCTTATTGACTCTGTCCTCGGTCCAGACCATGTGAATCGTCCCGCGGCGATCCACGGCGAACTGCGGCACGCGCTGAAGTTTCGAGGTATAATCATTCGTCGTCACCTGCTGGGAGGCGCGGACGGCGGGACTGAATGTGGCCCCCTGATCGGTGGAGCGGGCGAAATAGATATCGGCGTTGCGCTGGAACCAGCTTGTGTAGATCGTTCCGTCCAGGCCGATCCGCAGGCATGGCGAGTGTTCGGTTGTGCCGGCCGGAGCATCGTTGACACGTACCGCATCGTTGAAGGTCTGTGCCATGATGGCGGGGGCGACCAGAAAGAGAATCAGGAGGAAAAGATTCTTCATAAGATGTTCCGAAAAGGATAAGGGGCTCGGGAGGATTTCGTCCGCGCGGCCCGGCGCACGATGAATGATAATCTACGAAAAGAGGAACGGCCCGGACCGGCGGCATCCCCCTGATATCCGCGCAACGGAGGAATTTCTATCTTTCACACGCGTGGGACCTCCGTATCAACAATTTTAGGGCGATCATGTTACACCTCTTCGAAAGAAATCCGCGCCCGGCGCCATATTTCTCCAGGTTGTGGCCGCTGTCGGCATTGCTCCTTCTGCTCGCGCAGACTGCATTTGCGCAACCGGCGGGGAGAGCTGTGATCGAGGAGTTCGGCGGAACATGGTGCGGCAACTGTCCCTACGGAACCTGGCTTGTGGACAGCATGGCGGCGCGTCTTGGAGCGGGCCTTGTCAGGCTTTCATGGCATCAGGGAGATGACCCGCTCGCGATCCGGGCCGAGGATACGCTGGAGGAGATGGTGGGCGCCAGCAGCTTCCCGACCGCTTCGGTGAACCGAAACCGGACGCGGAACCTGACCAGCCTGGAGTGGGATGAGGATCAGGTCTGGTATGTGGCTGCAAGGGATGATGCGATGTCCCCGCCGCCGGCCGTGCTGGCGATCGAGAACCGAACATTTGATCCGGCCGCGAGAGCCATAACGCTCGATCTCCGCGTAACCCCGAAGATCCCCGAAGGGCTCCCCAAGGCCGACAGCATCGAGTATTTCACGGTGGCGGTGCTGACCGAGGATAGCATCATTGCATCGCAGAGGATCTACAACAAGCCATTCACCTATATCACCGATTTCGTTCATAACGACGTGGTGCGGATGGTTGGCGGCTCGGTCCTTGGCGATATGTTCACGCTCGGCAACGGGACGGCAATCGCCCGAACCTATTCCTTCTCCCTCCCGGGATCGATCAACCCGGCGCACGTCAGGGCCAAGGCATTTGTCGGCATCCGAGCGCGCGATGGAAGCTGGGCACGGGCATTGGATGCATCCGAAACGCCGGACTACGCAACGACCTGGAGCGCGGCGGGAGCAAATGGGCCGGTTACGACGGGAGCCATATCGCTCCGCAACCAGCCAAACCCGTTCAACGGCACAACCACCATTCGATATCGCCTCGCGGGGCGATCAAACATCCTCCTCACGGTATACGACCAGCTTGGACGGGAAGCGATGCCGCCGGTGCGGAGAACCGAGGACGCGGGGGAGCATGCCATCGCGTTCAGCCGAAACGGGCTTCCGGCGGGAATCTATTTCTGCACGCTCCGGGTTGGGGAAACAGTGGTGGTAACCAGCATGGTGGCGGAGTGATAAACGACGGGGGGAGCCGGAAGCTCCCCATCGCGTAACGTAACTGAAGGATCGGCGCGGCGACCGTTACTTCATGTTATGGAAGACATTCTGCACATCATCATCCTCTTCGATTTTATCGATAAGGGTCAGGATTTCCTCCTCCTGCTCCGGCGAAAGCTCGGTGGTGGTATTCGGAATCCGCTGGAGTTCGGAGCTGATGATGTTCAGCTTCCGCTCCTCAAGCGCCTTCTGCATCGCGCCGAAATCCCTGAACGGCGTGTAGATATAGAGCTCCCCATCCTCCACGAAGATATCCTCCGCCCCGAAGTCGATCAGCTCCAGCTCCAGCTCCTCCGTATCAACGCCATCGGCCGCAAGGCGGAAGACGCCTTTGCGATCGAACATAAAGTCCAGCGAGCCGGCGGTGCCGAGCGTTCCGCCGGAGCGGGAGAAGAAGAACCGCATATTGGAGACGGTGCGCGTGGGGTTGTCGCTGGCGCATTCCACCAGCAGCGCCACGCCGTGCGGCCCGTACCCCTCATAGGTCACCTCCTGGAAGTCCTTTTCATCCTTGGACGATGCCCGCTTGATTGCCGATTCGATCTTATCCTTCGGCATGTTCAGCGCCTTGCCGTTCTGGATGGCCACCCGCAGCCGCGGGTTCGATGCCGGGTCCGGGCCGGACTGCTTGACGGAGATGGCGATCTCGCGGCCGAGCTTCGTGAACGCCTTCGCCATCTTGTCCCACCGCTTTTCCTTGCGAGCCCTTCTGAATTCAAACGCTCGACCCATGACAATCCTCTTGTATGTTCGTGTACCAGTTGTATTCGGTTTCCGCGCTTTCACTCCGGGATAATCATCCGCAGAAGCCTGCGCGCGCGAAGCGGAAAGCCGATGAAATTAATGGAAGTGGGTGATGCCGTACAAACCCGGACGCCGCCGGCGGATTCCGCGGGGGGTGATGAGCATCTCCACAATCCCCGACCGGTCGATGAGATTGCCCGGAATATCACCGTCGATGAAGCATCGAAAACTCAGATCGATTTGTAGATATACCATCCCCGCGTGATCTCCTCCAGATAAATAAATCGCGATGGCGTCATCCCCGGAGGGGCCGCCCCTTCCGGCAGCGAGAGATATCCGACGGCATGACCGGATTCATCGTGGATGGTCAGATAGAACGCCCCCGATCCCTCCGCCGCGCGGCGTATCGAGCGGATGCGAAGTTTCCGAAGAAGAGCCGTTATCCGGGAAACCGTTTCGCTGTTCGACACGGCGGCCGGATCGGCCACGCCATTGTCTGTCACCGCGATGATATCCGGCGCCGAGCGGAGGATATTCCTCAGCATATCAAACTCCTCCACGTTGCCGCGGAAATAACTCTTCAATGAATCGTCGGAATTAATGGCAAGCCGCATATTCGCCAACCGCGCCGCGAGGGAATCGGGGAGATTTCTTTCATTCTCCAATTGTTCCATAAGGCGATAAAAAGCCCCCGGCAGCCCGAGCGATCGGATGGCGTTTAATTTCCAGCCATCGCCCGTTCGCACGAAAAAAGCATAGTTGTCGGAGTGATATGAACGCTCGGTAATGGCGACCGCGTACACCGCTCTGGTCGTCTCCTCCTGCAATTTCCGCCAGGTGACACGGGTGCTGTCGGAAAGCCCCGATCCCACCGTTGCCTGATGATCGTTCCGCAATTCTCCGATTGTGTACTGCTCCAGTTGCGGGAACGCCCTGCGCGCGAAATACATCTCAATAATCCATTCGGGCGATCCCTGTTCGGGATCACCGCTGCTCCCCGCGCCTCGGCTCGAAGCACAGGAGGAAAGCAGCATCGAGGAGATAACAATGATACCCAGGCATATTCCAATACTCTTCATGTGCCCTTTACCAGCCTGTTGAATTACTATAGATGCCCAGACTGCTCAAGGACGATCAGATGCAAGGCGGTCGAACCTGAGCGAATGAAGCGTCCTTGTGGACGCCGCAGTGAGCGAATGGTGAATGTCGGGGGACGTTTCAAACGTCCCCGACGCAGCAGATGACGTCCTTCAACAGTCTGCTAAATTCCCCCGGATTCCGGTGCCGGAACACCCGGTGCGGAAAGAGGCGGGATTATTCTGAATTCCCCGGCGCAGAGAAGATGAATATTATCGGCGACCATGGAATTTTCATTCCGCCGCAATTCCTGAACAATAAAATCATCGATAAGAATGGCATCGGCCAGGAGGCTTGCCTCCTCATCACGCAGAGCGATATGTGCCTCCCACGCGGCCTGGGGGAGCAGGGAAAGTTCCGATGCCAGCATCCAGGCCACCGACCGCGCCTCGGTAATGCCGAACCCTAACAGCCTGTTGAATTAGTCCATTTTCACAACGGATATTCGTGTGTCGATACCGTGGCTGTCCGGAGCGGAAAAAATAGTGCTGAACATCTCAACAAGCATACGGAGTGCCTCGAAGTGATCACTCGCC
>JBDSJW010000331.1:0-6745 GCA_039917235.1 Kapaibacterium sp. (SeqCode)
CGATCTGCATTTCAAGTTCGGCAAGTACTTCAGGCTGATCAACCCGCCCGCGCTGCCGTTTACGCTTGCCCCGTGCGACACCCTCTCCCTCACCGTCGGTTTCGACGCGAAGGATCTGGAGTGCAAGACCACCGCGACCGACTCGCTGGTGATCGGCGCGCCGGCGGCGGCAAACCCTATCGCGCAGCTTCTGGTCTCCGGCAAACGGACATGCGCCACGATCTTCTTCGACGGCTCCTCGGTCGATCTTGACCGCTACAAGCTGGGAAGCGGCAACTTCGTCGGCTTCGGGATCAACGTTCAGGGGGCCACGCCGCAGACGATCACCATCATCCCGGACTCCACGAACAAGGGGATTTTCCGGCCGACGCAGCCGGTCTTCCAGCCGGGAATTGGAACCTCATCGCTCTCCTTCTCGGTAAACGCGCCGGATACCGGCCATTACTGTGAGTCGTTTACCGCCGTCGTGCAGCCGTGCAATATCAGGCACCGCCTCAGCATCTGCGCCTACGTCAAATCGGGGATCTTCTCGGGGCCTGACAGCCTCAGTTACGGGCTGATAAGCTGCCGCGAAATCGATCAGCCGGTGGTGATACGGAACGTCGGCAATGACTCCCTCGCCATCAGCATCCTCTATGTGAGCGGGCAGACGCCGAAGGATATCGAGTTCGTCGCCGATGTGCAGAAGATCCTGACGATCGCCCCGAAGGACTCCCTGGTCTACCAGCTCCGCGTCCTGCCGAAGGGGGCCGGCAAGCATGAATCGATTGTGGTATTCCATACCGATGAGGGGGATTTCTTCGGACGGCAGCACTGGGTGGTTGTCTCCGAGGAGCTCGACTCGGTCGCGATGCGCCTTATGAGCACCAGCATCGTGGGGGGCTTCGGCGATATCGTCAACCTGCCGGTGGAGTATCAGCCGATCCTCGAAGGCCGCGTCCCGCTTGAAGAGCTGACGCTCTACGCGCAGTTCGATCCGAAGCTTCTGACGATCACCGGGCTGGACCCGATCGGATCACTTCTGGCGAACTGGGAGATCGTCAAAACGAAATACTCCGACAGCGGGGCCATCTTCACGCTCCGTAAAGGCTCCAAGGGAGTGCCGCTCGGCGGAACCGGAAGGCTGATGAACCTGAAGCTCAAGGTGCTTCGTGGCGATACCGTCGCATCGCCGCTCGATCTCCATCTGGCGGGGGCGTCGAAGGGGTGCATCTACGCGGAGATTGATTCCGGCCGCATCTTCCAGCTTAACGCGGAATGCGCCTCGGCCATGCGGCTCCTCTTCACCAACAAACAGCTCCTGAAACAGAGCGCGCCGAACCCGACCGGCGGGATGGTGACGATCGGCGTCAATATCCCGGAGGAGAGCTACGTAACGCTGACGATGTACGACGACAGGGGTCGCGAGGTGATCAAGCTGCTGGACGGCATCCAGCCGGCCGGGCCTCGCGATATCAGGTTCGACTCGCACGCATTTGCGCCAGGGGTTTACTATTACCGGATCACCGTCGGGGATTCGATTCATGAGACACGAACGATGGTCATTGAACGATGAGAAGAATCACTCCATCGATATTGCTCGCGCTTCTTCTCGCCGGTGGATACGGGCGGACGAGCGCTCAGGAGATCCGCGCCGACTCGGCATCGGAACCGGCACCCGGCTCCCCTTCCCGCTTCTCGGTGGGGCTGGTTGGGGGATATACCGTTCATCTTTATAAGGGAACGGTGGATCTTGGCGCCGATCAGGCGTTCGGAGCAGGGAACTGCGGCGTGCTGGAGACCGGAACGGCCGGGGGGATCACGCCCGGGATCTTCGCCGAATTCCAGTCATCGCCGGGGCTGGGGCTTGGGCTCCGCCTGATGATGGAGGGAAGCTCCGGGAAGATGACCGCGCCGGCGCCCGGCTCAACCGACTATCGCGTCAACGATTCCACGCTGGTGCCGGTGATCAGCAATCAGGAGTTCGATATCGATATCGCCGGCTTCTCCGCCGAGCTATATGCATCGTTCAGGCCGTTCGATCTGCCGCTGCTGATCTCCGCCGGACCGAAAATCCACTTCGCGACATCGTCCAAGTATACGCTCAGCGAGCAGCTTACATCCCCCGCCGAGTTGATGTTTGCCAACGGGACAAACTCCTGGCAGTTCGGCGCGGGGGATCTGAAGACATCGCTCCGTTTCGGCGCAATGCTGGGAGCCGGCTACCCGTTCCCGGTCGCGAAGAACATGGAGTTCCGTCCGGAGCTTGCGCTCTCCGCCTATTTCAACAGCTTTACCTCCGAGGGGAACGTCATCGATTTCGGCGCCCGCGCCGATATGGCGGTTCGCTACACCTTCCCGATTCCGGCACCTCCTCCACCGCCGAAGCCGTCGGCGCTGGCGGCCGATATCCGCGCGTTCGGGCTGAATGCCGCGCGCGAGGAAGTGCCGGAGGTGCAGGTGAAGGTGAACGAGCGGATCAGAACGCAGGAGACGGCGCTTCTCCCCTATGTCTTCTTCCAGGATGGCTCCTCGACGATCCACAGCCGCTATCGGCGTACATCGCAGAGCATTGAGAACACGCCGCTGATGGCGTACCGGCATATCCTCGACGTTATCGGCCAGCGGATGACCGCTGACCAAAGCTCACGGATAACGCTGGTAGGGACAACGTCGAACGCCGGCGCCGACAGGGATACGGCGGAGATCGGCCTGAAACGGGCGGAGGCGGTGAAGACATATCTGATGGAGCTCTTTTCCATCGATGCCGGTCGCATTACCACGAAGGGACGCAGCCTGCCGCAGGACCCGTCCAACAATACCACTCCCGAGGGAGAGGAGGAGAACAGGCGGGTGGAGATCATGGCGGATGATGATCTGCTGGCGCCCATCGTCACGGGCGATACCATACGCTCCTTCTCATCAACCGGCATCCGCTACGTAAGCACAATCGAGTCGGATACGGGAATGGCGGACTGGGGAATCGCTATGATGATCGACGGGAAACTGGCCCGCAGCCTGAGCGGCGCGGTGATCGAGCAGAACCGTCTCTCCGATCAGTTCACGGTGGCCGAGCTTGAGCGGCTTTCCAGCGGCTCCGGCGTCAGCTACAACATGACCGTGACCGACAAGGCGGGCACGCAGATCACAACCGGGACGCAGAACATCGGAACGCATATCGACCGGGTCAGGCAGGAGGACCCGCTCGCCACCGATTCCTCGACGACATTCGGCGGGGCAATCGTCTTCGCGTTCAACAGCTCGCAGCTCCGCGCCGATGCCCGCGCCGCGCTGGCCCGCCTCCGGTCCCGCATCCCCGCCGGCTCCCGAATCAGCATCGCCGGCTACGCCGATGAAACCGGCGACGCGGAGTACAACCGGAAGCTCTCGCTGGCCCGCGCCCGCGCGGTTGCCGGCGAGCTTCCCGGGTTCCAGACGCAGGTAGTCGGCGAGGGAGAGGAGAAGGAACTGTTCCCGCCGAACACCCCCGAGGGACGCTTCTATTCCCGCTCGGTGCGGATCACCGTCACGCGCGATCCCGCGCGCAAGGCCGATACCTCCCCCGCGAAATAGGGGTCGCCATACGACATCAAACAGAAGAAAAAGGGAGCCCAGGCTCCCTTTTTTTATACACCGCTACATCGACAGCATTCCCCATCTCTCCACACTTATTGGCCCAATCGATACTCTCCCTCCTGCCGCACCTCCCCCGGCAGCGATGGCGCGAACTCCCGCAGATGTTCCCCAAGCGGTCCCCGCTCCGCCGGATCGACGGCATAGAAGCTCACCGTGGAATCGCCGCAGACAACGTTCTGCGGAATGGTCCACATCCCGACACGGCTCCAGGATGGCGGCACCCCTCCAAGCTCCCGCAGCCATGAATCGTAGACGATGGCGAGCTTCACCCCGTTGCTGGCGCAGAGCCTTGCCACCGTGTCGCTGTTGTAGCTCCCCGCGCGCTTCATCAGCGCCGGCTCCAGGCTGCCGAGACCCCAGGTATCGAGCAGATGAATATCGTTGAAGAAAGTGATGGCGCCGATATCATTGGCGGCGACCGAAGCGCCGGGATAGTAACGGGCAAGGAAGAGCCCCATCTGATACTGCTGCTGGTAGATGTTGGCGGTGGCACGCGGCGTCACCCCCACCTTCAGCCCGCGGTGGATAAACGGGAGCGCGCCGATGATCAGCATACATACCCCCGCAAGCCTGACAGCCATTCCCGAACGCGCCGATATCACCACAAGCAACCCCCGTACCAGCGGGGCCAGCGCAACCAGCGCCATCGCTATCAGATATGCCTCGTAGCGGTGAAACCAGCCTATCCCGGCGAACTGAAGATGAAGCATCACCGTGCCGGTCGCAATCACGATCATCATCATCTCACTGCTCCAGACTCCCCTTCCCCGACGAAGCGTGGCAACCGCCCCGCACGCCAGCAGCAGCAGCAACACCTCTATATGGGTGTTGTGGATCAGTTGCAGGTAGAACCCATCCCTGAAAAATCGCAGGACCCCGCCAAGCGAGCCAATCTGGGGGACGTTCCCCTTCAGGAGAATCGGATTTGGGAAGAAGAGCCATCCGTGCGAGCGGGAGATCAGGCCGTAGATGACGATGGGAAGCGCCGCCAGAATCGGCAGAAGGATGGCCGGGAGATAGCGCCGCCGGAACAGCATCAGAAGCGCGATCATCCCCGCGAGCATGGCCCCCTCGTACCGTATCGCCGCCAGAAACGGCGTCAGAAGAAGAAGCCATCGCAGCGCACGCGATCCATTGGTATCGCCGGGGTCGGCCGAGAGGGCGCGGGCCGCCAGATAGAGGGCCGCCACGCTCAGGCAGGCATGGGCGATATGCTCAAGCCCGAGAAAGATGATCGGCGGCAGCGGGAAGAAGACGATGACCGCGATCAGAACGACGGCGATGGACCCTTTGTCCAGCCCAAGCCGGCGAAGAACCATGTGGACGATCCCCAGCAGCGCAACCGCCGCCAGCACGTTCAGGATCATCGGCGCCAGCCCGCCGACCCCGAACACCGCGTAGATCCCGATCAGAATCGAAAGCCAGAGGGGGGATGATGATGATGATGAGAACCCGTACGGCGTAACCCCAAGCACGCCGTGGCGCACGAAGTTCTTCGCCATCGACATATGGATGTACGGATCATCCAGCGCGTAGATCAGACGGCCATCGTTGAGATTCATCGAGACCACCATGATCCCGCCGACCAGAAGCAGAAGCAGGAGAATCGACGCCGCGAGCGGCCAGTGTTCCTTGATACGATCCATCAGCGATGGTTGATGATTTACGCGACCGAAAAACCGCACGCCGCGAGAAGTGAACAGGCATCCTCCCCACCGGCCCCCCCTTCGTCTCCCATAACAACACGGAAGGCGCCAAATTCTCTCCGCTCGCGATACTCTTTCCTGAGCCTGTCGAACCCGGCGCGGCGTTCCACGTCGTCCAGGCCAAGCAGCGCGCGGAGTGCGCGGTCGTCGGCGTTGATATCGTAGGCGGCAAGGACGGCGGCGCGAAGCGCGTCGAGCGGATCGCTGACATCGCGAATGGTGATGGTCCCGGCAATCGGTTGCAGAACATCAGTTGCGCGCCATCTGCCGGGAAGACCCGCGTGGGCGGCAAGGGCGCTCGCCATCCGTTCGGTCCCCTTCAGCTTTGCGTCGGCGGAGTAGCTGGCGATATGAGGCGTGGCGATGGTGACGCGCTCGATCAGCTCAACCGGCACCGCCGGCTCGCCATTCCAGACATCGAGGACGGCAGCGCCGAGCGTTCCCGCGGCAAGCGCCGATGCAAGCGCGCCGGAATCGACAACGCCGCCACGTGATGTGTTCACCAGGATGGCTCCGGGGCGCAGACGGGAGATCATCTCATCATTGATCATCCCTTTTGTCGGATGCTCACCGGCGGCGATCAGGGGAACGTGAAGCGAGATGATATCGCACGTAAGGATATCATCGAACCGGGCCGACCGGAACGAGGGATCGAACTGCTCCATCGGCGGATCGTACGCAAACACATCCATGCCGATCGCGCGGCCAAGGCGCGCCACCCTGCTCCCGATATTTCCATGACCGATCACCCCAAGCCGTTCCCCGCGCAACCCGGCCAGCCCGCGCGCGCGCAGCTCCAGCATGGCGGCAAGGACGTATTCGGCGACCGCGTTGGCGTTGGAACCGGAGATATCGGCGAACCCGATGCCGACGTGGCGGAGATACTCAAGATCGATATGATCCAGCCCGTTGGTCGCCGTCCCCACAAAGCGCACGGGCGTCCCCTCAAGCAGCTCGCGGGTAACGTTTGTGATCGAGCGGACGATCAGCGCGCCGGCATCGGCCAGGTCATCCCGCGTGATTGCGCGTCCCGCCCGAAGCCGCACGTCGCCAAGCTCCCGGAACGCATCAAGCGCCCGGGGGAGATTCTCATCGATAACGATGTTCATGGTTTTCCGTCGAGTGAATTTTTCCGCTGGATATACGCGCGGAGCGTGCCGCGACGCCGGACATCATCCAGGCTGTCGATCATCGGCGCGCGGAGCGTGGCATCGCGCACCAGCAGATTCTTGTAGGCTGTAAGGAGACCCTTCACCCCCGCAATCTGCTGATCGACGATGGTCGTGGATGTATCCCGCATGGTCAGATGCCACGCCGCGCCGGCAAAGATATACTGCATCATCAGCTCCTCCTTGTAAGGATATGCCGAGGCCTGCAACTGGTCGATCGGAGCGGTGGCGGTTTCAAATCCGGCCAGCCCGGGG
>JBDSJW010000332.1:0-12939 GCA_039917235.1 Kapaibacterium sp. (SeqCode)
GCGTCCGGGGACGTTTCAAACGTCCCCCGACATTCACCATTCGCTCACTGCGGCGTCCGTGAGGATGCCTCATTCGCTCAGGTTCGGCCGCCGTGTGGCTGATCGTCCTTGAACAGTCTGTTCTATAATCCTCCTCAGGTTCTCCAGATGGAGAAGCCTCACCCGCATTTTTTTTTACCCGCCACGGTGGTATGTTCCTGACGCCCAATCCACACAATCGTTTTCCGATTATGAAATCGTCAGGATTATCCAGCATGAATATTTCCCTGTTCAATCAGCGGCGCGCTCGGATCGCTTGCCACGGCAGTGTCATCATTCCACTATCTCCCCATCAATTATCCGGCGCCCGACCGATATCAACCCGGTTTGTACGCATCTTCTCTTTGCTCATCCCCCTTCTTTTTCTGAGCGGAGCGTTCACAACCGAGGCGCATGCGCAGCCGAAGGCCCCCCCTGCCACGGCGTGGGGCGTTGGTTCGGCGGGGTATGGGGAGGCGATGAAATTGAGCGATGGAAAGAAACCGCTGATCGTCTACTTCTACGCCGACTGGTGTCCGTTCTGCAAGCGACTGAACTCCCAGATCCTTGCCACGCCTGAAGTTGAGGGATATCTCGGCGATATTATCCGCGTGAAGATCAACCCGGAATCGGGGGGAGGCGAGCGGGCGCTTTCCGAGCTTTACAACGTCAAGGCGTTTCCGGCATTTATCATCCTCTCGCCGGCGACTGGCAAGCAGCGGATGATCCATCCCTTCCACAAGGGAATCGGGATGTCGCCAGCGCAGTTCATTGAGGCGTGTCAGGAGGCGATGGCATATGTGTCGCAGTAGATGGGCTATGCCGGGAGGATCGATCGCAGAAGATCATTTCCCCCCGCATCCAGATCGCCATCCAGGTTGAACGTCATGCTCCGCGCGCGGATGGAGCCTATCATGCAGTCCAGCGGCTCCGGGAGGTCGGAGGGATAGAGAAGGATTGCATCGCGGCAGCCCTTTGCCTCGGCGTAGGCTACCACCTGGGCAACGTCCGCGGCATCGGGGGAGCGGGGCGTTTTGTACTTGGTGTCGATCACCATCAGGGGATGGCCGGACGTCGCGTTGTAGATCACCAGATCGATTCGGAAGCGGAGGCCGGGGCCGAGCGGGATATCCTCCTGCGCCATCAGCCGGAATTGCTCCGGGAGATGTTCCATCATCCATTCCGCCACAAACAGCTCGAACAGCCTCGCCATGTCAACCAGAAACGGGATCATCTCGCGCTCCCCCTCGTTCCCTGTCGGGCCGCCATGTTCAAGGAAGAACCGGCAGAGGGCGTGGAGTGGGTGATAGTCCTCGTTCAGCCCGGTATAGCGCCGTCCCATGCAGTCGCGAGGGAGATAGGGGCGCATCCCCACAAACCCCTCCAGCGCCGATGACGCGCGGCGGATAACCGGCAGCAGGCGCGGGCCGCAGACGCCGTTGCGGGCAATCGCGGAGAGCGTCCAGGCGATGATCCTGTTGTCGTCGATATCGACCGTCGATTCATCGTAATTGCAGCCGATATCGGCCGCGTGCGGCGCGCGGATCAGCCGCTCGATATCCAGCCCGCCACGGAGGTATGGGAGCTGATCGCTCCGCCGCACATACTCCATATGCAGCCCGCGCCGGGCGCGATCGATGACGCGGCGGGCCAGAATCCCCGCAAGCTCCGAGAAGAAATCCTCGATCTCCTCGCAGTGAAACGCGCCATCAAGAAACCGGAAGCCCTTCAGCCGGTGGGCATACTCGATCATCCCGAAGAGATTGCGGAGATGGACCTTCGGTTGCAGCATGATCCTGAACTCTGGCGTCAGCGGAATCACCCCCACCCATCCCAGCGATGTCAACTGCCAGCAGTCGCCGCTCTTCGGCGATGGAAACTCCACGGCAATTCTCTCCCCATGCTCCCGCCAGAGGCGTTCTCCAAGCTCATGGGGGATTGCCCCACGCGGGATGGTGGCGCGACGGTATTCGGTGAGGCGGATGGCTGGCGGGGAGATCATCATCACGCAAGGCTCTCCGCGATTGCGTCCCAGCGGAACTCATGTATGCGTGCCGGCTGATCGAAGAAATATTCCTCCAGATATGGCTCGATTTCCATCCTCCAGATATCCTCGATTCCCGAGGCCAGATCGGTTCGAAGGAAGTAGGAGATGCCGATTTCAAAATGGCGATCGTTGATGGCGCGGTTCAGCCGGATGATCAGCTCCACCAGCCGGTCCACCGGATAACCGGTATTCCGCGTCGCGTGGAAGCGGCGGAGAATCTCGTAGTCAGGCGGGAGCGAGAGGAAGGCAAATCGCCTGCGGAGGGCATGATCCACCAGCGCGATCGACCGATCGGCGGTGTTCATCGTGCCGATGATCCTGACGTTTCCGGGAATCGAAAAATGGAGCCCGCCGGCCAGCGGAACCTCGGCATCGCGATATTCCAGGAGGTACATCAGCTCGCCGAAGACGCGGGAGATATTGGCGCGGTTGATCTCATCCAGCACCAGCACGCAGCGCCCGGAGCGGGAGCGGGCCTCCTCGCAGAACTGAAGAAACCGGCCGGGGACAAGCGGGTAATCAAGCCCTCCCTCGGGACGTGAGCGGGGACGGATGCCGAGGACGAAATCCTCGTAGGCATAGGAGGAGTGGAGTTGCAGAAGCTGTGTAAAGCCATCCCCGCCCCCCGCCATATGGCGCGCAAGCCGCTCGGCGATAAATGTTTTTCCGGTGCCTGGGGGTCCGTAGATCACCCCCTGTCCCTTCCGCTCGATGGCACCTATCCACCGGCTGAGCAGTTCGGGCGCAAAGCCGGTCTCCTCCGCGCACTCCTCGACGGAATATGCGGGGAGCGGCGCGCGCGGCGCCGGCGGTTCCGCCACGACCGGCACCTCCTCCGGCACGCGATATTCCGGGACGGGGGCGATCGCCGGGGGAGCGGCATCAAGCACCGCGAACGCATCGGGCTCCAGCTCCAGCAGCGTCCTGCGCCAGCCCTCCCCGGAGACATGCCGTGGCGCGTCGGTCCAGATCACCGGCAGGCGATGGCCGTTCGGTTGTCCCGGCACAAAGTAGTACGGTCCCGCGACGCGACCCACCCCCAGCACCTCGGTGGTGCCGCGGTTTGCCACCACCACATCCCCCCGGCGGATATGGGCAAACCGCCAGAGCTGGCCGGCGCCCCGTTTCGACCAGCCGGGGCGCGAGAGGAGATCGGGAAAGCTTCTGACGATCTCCCGGTAGCGGTCGTCGAACTGCACGCGGGTCATCCGGGAGATATCGCCGAACAGTTCCCATCCCACGCCGATAAAGTTTCCGCGACGCGATTCCTCCCACTGCCATCCATCCTCGCCGGGGGAGATCTTCCAGTAGCGTACCGCCATCTCCTTTGGTTTGGCCTTCCGCCGTTCCCCGGCGGCTTCCAGGGCCGCCACGTGGAGAAGGCTCTGCACATCGATCATATCCCGCGCGCCATGCTCCTCCAGCCGTTCCAGCAGTTCCGCGCCGGTCCTGATGATGGCGGCATATGCGCCGGGATCGGGCTGTTCCCGCCAGATCGACGAGAGGCCGAGCAGATCGAGCGCCCGCAACATCACGGTCGGCTTCACGAACATCTCGCTCTCCGGGTGGAGAAGGAAGAGGAAGAGGCTGGGAAATGCCCATCGGTTGGGGAGGCGATGGCCGCGCGCGAACGAGAGATATCGTTCCAGCCGGACCGGGGATGGCTCGGGGCCGTAGAGAAGCTGGATCAGCGCCTCGCAGAGTCCCTCTTTGGGAAGATCGGGGCGATGGAGAAATCCGAGATCACCGCCGGGAACCCTGGCGTGCAGAAGGCTTGTGGCCCTGCCGATCCTGTCGAAACGCTCGATGATCTCATCGTGCCGCCGATTGCTCATCAGCAGTTGCAGAGCGTTCCAGCCGAGCAGATCGGCCGCGCGGGCGGCCGCCGAACGTTTTGCCGCTATCTCGTCGCGCTGAAAACGGTCGTCGTCGAAGCCGGTCCAGCCGGGGTAGGCGCGCCGGACAAGCGTGAGAAGCTCTTCTATGGTGCCAGGGTCGATCGTCACAATGATTCCGTCAGGATGGATACTACCGGCGAACAGCCCGCCGGATATTGCAGGAAACGTGATGGCCCGCGATGGAAGCGAAGCCGGCGAATCGGCAATCTCAAAGATACTTCCTATTTAGTTCCACCCGATGCGCTCCGGGCGGCCGGAATCGGCTGTTGATACGGGAAGGAGATCGCACATTTCCCTCCGAACAACGATGCAATGAACACCGAATCTCCAATCCATCTTCTCCTTCTCCCCGGCCTTGACGGCACCGGGCTTCTCTTTGCGCCGCTGCTCGATGTTCTGCCGTCGTGGGTTCTGCCGGTTGTCATCTCCTATCCCACCGATCGCGTGCTGGATTACGATCAGCTTCTGGAGCTCCTCAAAAAGCGGATTCCCGGGGATGGCCGGTATATCCTCCTTGGCGAGTCCTTCTCCGGGCCTGTCGCCATCAGGCTGGCGGCGGAGCGACCGGAGCAATTGATAGGGCTGATACTGGTGGCGACGTTCGTTTCATCCCCCATCCCGGCGATCTTCGGGCGGCTCCGCTGGCTCTTCGCCAATCGGCTTCTCTTCGCGATTGATCCTCCACGCGGCGTGGTGCGTTATCTACTGCTTGACCGGGTTACGCCGCCGAAACTGGTGAGCCTTGTGGCCGGCGCCGTCCGCGATGTGCGTGCCGCCGTTCTTGCCGCGCGGGTGCGGCTGGTGCTGAGTGTGGATGCAACGGTGGCGATGAGCCGGTGCGTGGTTCCGGTCCTCTACATCATGGCCGAAAGGGATAGGATCGTGAGGAATGATGCCGTGATGAAGTTGATGGGATGCCGGCCGGGGATCTCTCTGGCCAGGGTTTCCGCGCCGCATCTGCTGCTCCAGCGGGAGCCGGCGATCTGCGGGGAGATCATCGAGGAGTTTCTGAATCGTGTGGTGCCGGACGCTCCCGGCGCCGACCGGGAGCGATAAGAGCGGAGAGCCTACAACCCGAAGAGAAGACCGATAACCACCTTCATATCGCTCGACTTCTGATAGTTGCTGTCGTACGTCTCATGGCTGATGCGGGTATCGACCAGCCCGAGCGAATAGCGGAAGTCGGTGACGAAGGTGACATTGGGGGAGAGATCGACCCCGATCCCGGCGCCGAAATCGAGAGCGATATCGGTGGGCTTGAAGGAGTACTGCATGCTCCGCTCGGTGGTTGAATCCTTATCGGTGGCGCGGTAGATCGCCTCGATATTATAGCTGAAGCTGGGGCCGAAGAACGCGTAGGCGCTCACCTTCCTCACCTTCACCGTCCCTTTCAGGAGAATCGGAAGCTCTATATAGCTGAGCCTGAGGGTTGAGACGATCTCCGAGGAGTCGATAGGGGTGACGATCCGCGCTCCTTTCTGGATATACTGCGGCTCCACCTGGAGTGCCAGATGCCTGCCAAGCCCAACCTCCAGCGCGCCGCCGATGATCAATCCCGGGAGCGCCGTTGTCCGGAGATCCGGGCTGGCGAGCGGCGATTGATCCGACTGCTCAAGAGCGATATTGGCGAAGTTGATGCCGGCACGAATGCCGAGCCGTTGCTGGGCCGAGGCGTGAAGTTGGAATGCGAAGAGCGCCAGCGTGGAGAGAACAAGTAGAGAAAGCCGCTTCATCGTATCGAATCCTGGTACTTCTATGCTGGAAGTTGGTCAATTCGTCACGTCCGTATCAGGAATACGGATAAAGATGCGATCATCAATCAGTGGATCGCAGTTGATTGGAGATCGGCCGCATGCGGAATGCGTTTCGATCAGTCGAAATAAAATCTCGCTCGCGAGAAGACGGTGGGACCGGGATCAGGGATGAGGTTGCTTGGGGGATGTACAGCGCAACCAGATGGATCTCGTGGGTTAAAATATAACACAATGGAACAGAAAAGGATACGTCCAACCTGAACAATTAGTGCAACTCGTCCCGGTGGAACATTGTGACCCTGATTTCCCCGGCTGTTGTCCGTTCGGAATCGGAATCAGGGATGGGGAAGATCGGTCTAAATGCTATATTCGGCCATCCATTCCAGCGCTCTCCGCGGCTTCGGCAACGCGCTTGCTCTCACTCTCCGTTCAATCTGAGCCCGCAATGATCCGGTACACGCTTCTGCTCCCCATCGTTGTGACGGCGTTGCTGCTGGTATCGCCGGCGGAGCGGGCCATCGCTCAGAAGAAGACCCCCGTCCCCTCCACCGAGGAGCAGGCCCGGCTGATTGATCAGGGGACCGCCATGCACGATAACCAGGATTTCGAGGGGGCAATCGAGAAATACCGTCAGGTCCTGGCTGCCAATCCCGATAATGTGGACGCTCTGTACGAGCTTTCCTACGCGCAGCTTGAGAAGGGGGATTATGCCGCCGCGATCGAATCGGCGGAGCATGGAATCATCTACAAGTCGGAACTCCTTCCCCTCTTTTACATCACGCTCGGCACCGGCTACGATGCTCTGAATGAGACCAAAAAGGCAATCGACGCCTATGTGCGCGGCATCAAGGATGCCCCTGAACACTATCTCCTTCATTACAATCTGGCCGTCACCTACGCCAACACAAAGCGTTATCAGGAGTCGGGGGAGAGCTTCAGGCGCGCGGTTGTGCTCAAGCCGGATCATCCCAGCAGCCATTTCGGCATTGGGAATATCTATCTGATCACCGGCAACCGGGTTCCGGCCATCTGCGCCCTCAGCCGTTTTCTTGTCCTGGAACCTCTCTCCACCCGCTCTGATGCGGCCCTTGCGGCGCTTGAAACCATTATCAATCCCCCTCTGGATAGCGTGGTCGTGGAGAAAAAAAAGAAAGGGAAGGCCGACGGAGATTTTCCGCTGACCCAGAAGATTCTGGCGGTTCCCGACAGTTCAGCCGGCGATATGGATGGGACCGTGGAGCGCTTCCGGGCGATCTTCTCCGCCCTTGCCGGCGAGCAGAATCAGGGGTTCGCCGGGGGATATTACGCGCCCTACTTCGCGGAGATCGTCCGCCGGAAGTTCACCGAGCCGTTCTGCTACTACATCTTTCAGTCCAGCGGCGACGGCGATGTGCGAAAATGGCTGAAAGCAAATGAAGGGAGCGTAAAGAGCTTCCTTGCATGGTCGGGGGAATATCAATGGAAGGGAAGCACCAGATAGGCCGCCAATTACAATGGGAACAGCATGCTGAAACGTGATTATATACTCTCGATGGTGGAGCACCTTGCTCAGTTTATCGCTCGCGTGATCTTCCTGCGGGAGACCAACCGGAGCGATTCCGCCATGGCGGAGATCGATGAGTTCTACCAGAAAGTCTTTGAGCACGACGCAAAAACCATCCGCGTCATGCCGCATCAGGATGTCGTCGCGATCTGCGTTACCGATGGCGTGCTGGATCATCAGCGGAGTGTCGCGCTTGCCAGCATTCTCAAGGAGGAAGGGGATATCCTGGCGCTGAAGGGGGATATGGAGGGGGCCGGCAACTGCTATACCCGTTCGCTGGCGCTCCTGCTTGCCACCTACGGTACCGGAACCGAGGCGCTCCCCCTGGGAACCGTGCAGACCCTTGAACTGGTGGTGGACCGCGCGCTCGGAAATGAAATGCCCGCCGCCGTGACGCTCGATCTTCTCCACTATTTCGAGGGGAACGGCCTCTACGCCGACGCGGAAAATCTTTTATATGAACTGATCGATGCCGGAATCCCGGGCATGACCGAGGAGGGAGCCGCCTTCTACCGTCGGCTGCTTGAAAAGGACGATCAGGATCTGGCTGATGGCGATCTGCCGCGAGCGGAGGTGGAGGAGGGGCTGGCCACGCTGCTGAAGGGAAGCTGAAACCCAATTGCCATGATGGCGACGGGATGAAATACTATTCGGACGGTTCACCACCGTGCTTTACCGTTATTCAGGAACAGCCATGAATGAAACCCTTGAACTCGATGACCAGGATGATGTTGAGGATCTGAATAACGATGATCCCAATGCGCTCCCGGATCATACCCGTACCAAATGGATTATTCTGGGATCGCTTGTGGGGCTTGCGGCCATTATGCCGATTGTGGAAAATCTGGTGCCGTTGATATGGAAAGGCGTTGTAGTCATACTACACAGCATCCTCAATCAGGCGCTTGCCTATACATGGGTTTATTTTGACAGCGTGGAGTTCGGCGACCCAATCGGTTTCGGGATGAGGGTTCTGGTAATCCTTTTTGGGCCCTTTGTTATACCATTTTATCTCTTCCATTCCAGAGGAGCCAAATACGGAATGCGCGCGATCGGGAAAATGCTGATCGTATTTTTTGCGATGACTGGCGCCTATGCGGCAGTGAACCTCTGGATTAAAGGCGAAAGTATTTTCTGATGTTCACGCTTCCAAATAATCGGCCGGATATTCATGCGTGAGCTGTCACGGGGCACGCCGGGGGAAATTGTCGGTGAATCTTCCGGTAATACCATCACCGAAATTCCTCGCCTCCGCTGGTTTTATATCCTTATCACGCTGGCCGTTATTCCGCTCGGCCTTGGCTCGCGACGCTATGGCGGATATCTTCCCGCGTTTATCGCCGCCTACGCCGGGGATACGCTCTGGACGGTGATGTTCTATTTCATCATGGTGTCGCTGGCCCCACGTCTCCCCGTCCGTCGCGCCGCCGCGATTGCGCTGGCGGCCAGCTACGCAATCGAAATCCTTCAGCTCTATCACGCTCCCTGGATCGATTCCATCCGTGCCACCACGATTGGCGGGCTTGCGCTTGGCTTCACATTCCTCTGGAGCGATCTCCTCTGCTATACTGTCGGCGTGCTGATTGCCGTTGCTGTTGATATCACGGTTCGGAGGCTATTTGCAACGCGGCGCCCGGAGTAATTATTGTTCATCATTAATTAATTCAGTGGTTTTATCAGACTGTTGAATTACTACTGATGCACAGGCTGTTCAAGGACGAACAGCCGCAAGGCGGCCGAATCTGAGCGAATAAGGCGTCCTCCCGAACGCCGCAGTGAGCCAATGATGAATGTCGGGGGACGTTTCAAACGTCCCCGGACGCGGCGGATGACGTCCTTCAACAGTCTGCTATGAGATCGGCTCGCGGATGGACCCGCAGATGACACTTCGATTGACCGATGCTGAACGGAAGGGGCTTCGTAGGTATATTGAGACCCACATCGTCGCCGGGAAGTAGCGGTCCCTGGTGCTTCCCGTTCCGCGCGATGTCTCGCATCCATTCGAATCTTGCAATGACATCTCTCTCCGAAGTCGATTTTCATGCCGTCGAGGAACAGCTTACGCCGGCGCGTGTGCGGGTTTTTCAGTTCGTTCAGGTGGCGCTTGGCGTGGGGATCATGATGTTCCTGGTGGTGATCCTCTTCTTCTATGGAATGGGGAGCGAAATGGTGGAACATCAGACCGGCGCGGCGGATATGATGGCATCGATGACGATCGTCACCGGAATTCTCTCGCTCATCGGCCTGATCTTGGGCGAGGTGATCTACCGGGCGTCGTTTTCGGAAAAACGGCTGCGGCGCTATGCGTCGGCGCCGTTGCGCGACCGGGGGAGAGTGGTGGATGATCCCGCCGAGAAGATCATCATGATCGTCCAGAAGGCCGGGATTCTGCGCGCCACCATCTTCAACGTTGCCGCCTTTTTCGGGCTGACGATCTGCATTATCGGGATGACCGGCGGAATCCTCTTCCTCCGTCCCGACTATTTCGTCAATGCCATCCCCGCGTTTCTGCAACTGCTGCTGCTGGCGATCACGTTCCCGACGCGCGACAGGGTTCTGCGGATCATCAGGGAGAAAATCATCATGGCGCGATAGATTTGTTGCGCCGCCGGAACATCCTCCGGCAACCATGTCTCGTACTGTGGATGGCGGTTTGTTGTAACACCGGGAGTTTATGCGGTGTAATTGCAGACGAAAGGTTCAGAGCTTTCGGGTGGGAATGGGCGTTCGGCCCATTGGTGCGGGGGCTTTGGCAATCAGCAAAACAATTCGGCATATCATGAGCAAGAATTTCGCGAAGGACAGGAGCGGGCATGCAAAGGCGATTCTCATGGAAAAGATCGCCGCGCAATTGCAGTTCGGGCTGCTGATGGCGGGGGGGAATGGCGGGACGATCGTCGGCCGCCAGGAGGTAAACGATTCAGGGATGGCGCACATGGAATTTCTTCAGGAGTGCGAGGCTCTGGGATGGATTGTCGTTACCAATGAAAGCAGGAGCATGTACTGGGTGATGGAGGAATCGACCTACTATTTGATCAGCAACTGACCGGCCCCGGTCGGTTTACTGGAACTATTCGCGATGCACGAACCAATTCCCATATCGGTAGCGCTGCTGCACGTTGTGAAGCTCCGTCCGGCGGCGGCGGAGCAGGTTCATCGCATTCATTACGATTGCGCGGCCGATCTCCAGGAGCGCTTCGGTGCCGGACACTGGGGCATCTCCCCATCGCTTAAACAGTTGCAGCAGCTTGCCGCCGTCAAGAGCCTTTTCGCCGTCCGCATGTCCACGCAGACAATTGCCACGTTTACCCTTGCGCTGATCCCTCCGTCGTTCTTCGATGTGGAGATGTTCCACAACCCGGCCGATCCCGCCGCCTATCTTACAGGGCTGGCCGTCATGCCGGGGCTCCAGCGGCAGGGAATCGGCGGCTGGTGCATGGAGCAGGTGGAATCGATAGCGATGGAATGGGGATGTGCCGCCCTCCGGTTCGATGTCTTCGACAGCCCCGCCGGAGCCGCTCCGTTCTATCACAAGCTGGGCTACTCCCCGCGCGGAACCATGGTGTTCAACCGCGTGCCCCTTATTCTCTTCGAGAAGATCCTCACCGCCTGAACTGCCGGATATTGACGGAGGCAACCAGCACCCCCTGAATCGTGACGCGCTCGGAGGGATAGGTCTGCGGCTGATAGCGTGGGTTTTCCGGGACAAGGCGAACCATTCCATCCCCTGCCGAGTAGACCCGTTTAAGCGTTCCCCCCTCGCCATCGATCCAGACGGCGCAGATATCCCCTTCCGCCGGCGTTGCGCCAGGACGGATCACCACATAACCTCCAGGTTCCAGCCCCGCCCCGATCATCGAATCGCCATCGACAATCAGAAAGAAATCCTCCGGCCGGATGTTGGGGACCAGATCCTCGATGCTCCTGATATTCCTCTGGATTTCATCCTGCGATTCCGAAAGCGGGCCGGCCGGGATCGCGCCGATCAGCGGCCAGCCAGGCGGGGAGGGTTTCCTCAGCCGCGCGCGGAGATGTCCGCCGGAGAGCTTTGATCGCTTTCCCATATCCCGCCCGTGTTCGGTTGCCTGCTTCATGGTCCGGTCTGCCTATGCCGTTAATCTGTTTCTGAGAATGGAACGTGCCTGCCGCGTGGCGACAGGATCAAGCTCTGGAGGATGGTTGCCACGATATATTAATATTCAGGAAACGGCGATGTGTAACCGCGTTGATTAATTGCGCATATCTCCGATCGCCTTCATATAATCTTATTGTTAAAAACGATGTTAATATTTCGAAATACCCGGCTGAAAATTGTAATATAGGAGGAGCGCGGGGATAGAGATAATAATGGGAATATACCCTGAATATTGCGGGTGATCAAGCGGTCCAATTGGCGAAATTATGATTAACAGAGATGAATTTTTCGGATTTTCAAAAGATTCCGGCGACCCTGAATCATTGGCGTGAATTATTTTCAGGATGATAATCGGTTACCGGTAATGCCGGTGAACAAGGGATAACGGATGCCTGCAAAAAACGGGGATGGATAAGGAAAAAGCATCATATCGGCACCGGTCGCGGGCAGGAGCGGCAATAAGTGCAACCCGCCGGATATTCGTTGGGAAAATTCAGAGGGAAAACAATTGCCACAGTTGACCGATTTTTCGACCAGTGCGACTGATGTTCTGCCGATATTCCGACATCCGGTTATCCACAATTTATCCACCGCGGATGCGATTCACATGCCCGAAACGATCCGGTTATCTGACGGATGAGATGTCGGAATCATCACATATCCCGGGCCATTACTATAAATAAACGAAAAAAGAAACGGACGCGCGGCGATATCCCGGATGGGAGATAACATTCCGCGATGCGTGGGGGTACGTGATAAGGAAAGCCCGGGGGAAGAGGGACTAGTTAAACGGCGTGACTGCGACGGTTGCAATCACGATGCCCTGAATCTTTACCCGGTCCGCCGGATAGAGTCGCGTGGGATATTCCGGGTTGGCGGGGATAAGCCTGATCAATTCCTCCTCGCGATCGAGATAGCTGATCGTTGAGCCGATTCCATCGATCCAGACGCCGCAGATATCCTTATGATTCGGAGTCGTGCCCGGCCGTATCACCACCATCTGCCCCGGCCCGATCCCCGCGCCGCTCATGGAGTCATCCCCCACCGACATAAAGAAATCCCCCGGTTGCAACTGCGGAATAAGATCGTTCAGGTTGCTGAGATGGCGCTCCACTTGGCAGCCGGCATCGGTCAGCGGGCCGGCGGAGATTGATCCGAGGAGGGGCCATGAGTTTGCGACCATCGGTGCGCACCGATCGGTGAGGCGGATGGCGGCGGGCCGGCCGTATCCGTACCGGTTGATCGTGAGATAGCCCTTCCATTCAAGAGCTTCCAGATGCTGATATGCGGGGGATGGATCCTTGAAACCGAAATGATTGGCGATCTCCGGCCCGGTCGGGAATCGTCCCTCGCGAACATGAAATGCAATGATGTGGGAGAGGACCTCCTGCTGACGCCTGGTAAGATCTTTCATGACCGAACTTCTCCACGTGGACAATCGCGACCTGCGTTCCGGACGATGGGGGGGACGAGGCCGATAAACGAAGCGCCGACGACACCGCGACGGCGAAGCGGGATTCCCCGGAAAATTTCCGGGGGCATCC